>DASQLL010000559.1:0-6436 GCA_035630035.1 Pyrinomonadaceae bacterium
TTCGGCTGGTACATAGAGACTCTGCGCGGCCACGAAGTTCGCAGGCACACGGGGCAGACCGCGGGCTTCGCCGCTTCGCTCGCGCACTTTCCACGCGACCGCATGACCGTCATCGTGCTTTGCAACCTCGGCACAATCGGCGTCGCGGGCCGCATCGGGCAGGCGGTCGCAAAGCTCTACGTCCCCGCGCTCTCGCTCCGCGCGCTTGGGACCAAACCGGACGAAGACGCGCAGACGGGCGCGCGCCTGCGCGAGATCGTGCGCGCGCAACTCGCGGGCAAGCCCGACGCCGAAGCCTTCACGACGGGAGCGCGCGACGCTCTCTCGACCGATTCGGCGCGCGCCAACTGGGGGCGATTCAATGCTTACGGCCCGCTGCGCGCCTTCGACTTCGCGGGGCGCGAGACCGAGGGCGAACGGCGCACTCTGCGCTACCGCGTCGGACTTGGCGAGCATCTTCTTCTCTTGAAGTTCGTCTTAAACGGCGAGGGGAAAGTCTCGGAGATGAGCGCGGAAGAGGAAGAATGACAGAGCCGCCGACGGACGCGCGCGCATCGAGCGCGGCGTGGAGATTCATCACGACGCAGAGCATCTTGACGGCGTTGCTGGTCTCGCTCTACGTCGCGGCGCGTCTGTGGACACTCACGGCGACGTGTCTCTGGTTCGACGAGATTTTCAGCGTCACGGCAGCGCGCCACACTTGGGGCGAGCTTTGGGGGTTCGCCGCCGCAGACCTCATACACCCGCCGCTCTTCTACGCCTTCTTGAAAATCTGGACGACGTTGGGCGGCGAGTCTCTCTTCTGGCTTCGACTCCTGCCCGCGCTCACGTCCGTCCTCGCGCTCGTTCCATTCTTCCTGCTCGCGCGCGAGCTTCGGCTCACCGCTCCGGCGACGAACATCGCGCTGCTTCTGCTCGCCGCCAACGGCTATCTCATCAAGTACGCGCAAGAAGTGAGGATGTACAGCCTCCTTCTTCTGCTCGCGCTCGTCTCGCTGTGGCTGTTCGCGAAGCTCTTCAACTCGTCGCACACATCACGCGCGCTTCTTCTCGCGCTCACCATCGCAAACCTTCTGCTCGTCTACACGCACTACTACGGCTGGCTCGTCGTCGCGTGCGAGGGTCTGTTTCTCATACTCAGGGACAGGCGCAAGCTCGCGTCCTTCGCGCTCGCGTGCGCGTTGGTCGCGCTTCTGTTCGCGCCGTGGGTCGCGGCGTGCGCGGGCGCGGCGGGCGAGGGCGGGGGACTCGCGCAGAACATCGGCTGGATCGGGCGACCCGGCGGCGCGGACGCGGCGCAGATGTTCGCGCTCCTCAGTGAGCCTTTCCATTTCCGTCAAAGCTCAGACCAGCCGCTCTACGCGCGCGGCGGACTGATTCTCGGACTGCTACTAATCGGACTGCCAATCGTTGCTCTGCTCGCGTGGCGCGCGAGAGGCAAGAATGAAGACTCTCAAACGGAAGACGCGGGGCGCGAGCGTGAAGGGCGCAGAGGCGTCGTCGCTTTTCTAGTCTTCTTCGCGCTCGCGCCCGCCCTGCTCGCCTTCGTCGCGAGCTACGCGCTGCCCGTTTCGGTCTGGGGCACGCGCCATCTGATCTTCGTCGCCGCGCCCTACGCGATGCTTGCAGGCGTCGCGCTCGCAGCCCTGCGCCCGTTCGCTTTGAAAGCGTCTGCGCTTGTCCTTATCTGCTGCTGGTTTTTTCTGGCCGGTGCGCTCACGCTCGCGCGCCGCGAGGGCTTGTACGTCTGGTGCGCTTGGGAGGGACTTGCCGCGTCCGCCGCGAGGGATGAGGCCGCGAGCGCAAACGGCGTTGCCATTGCGAGCGATGCGCCGACGGGCGTCTACGCCTTTGAAGACCTCGTCGCGTATCACCTCTGGTTCGCGCTCGACCACGGAGGCGGCGAGCGTCGCTTCAAAGTCGTCGTGCTGAAGGGCGTGCCCGGCGTCCGGGAAGACCCCGCATACTTTTTGCCGCGACGCTTCGACGGCGTCGGCGTGGCATCCGGCACGGACTCAATCGGCGGCGCACGTTTCTGGGCCGCCTTCCGCGCCGCGCGCTGGGACGAGTCGCGACCGCCTCTGAAACTTCTGCTTGAGCGCGGATACCGCGCCGGGAAGATTTACGAAACGAGCGCGCAAGGGCAGCGCGCGTTCCTCGCCCTGTTCGTGCGCGACGACGGCGCGCGACCCCTCTCGGCGCGCTGAGGCGGCTTCGAGACTTTTTAATTGACGCCTCGGCACGCGCGCAACTATCCTGCCGACTCGCCCGCGAGACTTTAAGTCGGCGTCATCCTAAAAACATGAATCTCAAATCATCAAAGACGCTCAAGGTACTGGCCTCCGTTTGTCTTCTCTTCGCATTAGCCTCCGCCGCATTCCCGCAAGGCAGGGGGCGCACGTGGCTCAGAGGCACTTGGGAAGGCACGGGCTACCAGATTGACGATAACTCGACTTGGACGATGTCGCTCACAGCGAGCGGGCGGCGATACAAGATCGAATATCCTTCGCTCAACTGCGGCGGCGAGTGGAGGCGTCTGAGCATTGACTCACGCAGGGCCAGATTCAGAGAGAGGTTAAACCGCGGTCTGGACGTTTGCTCGAACAAGGGCACGGTGGTCGTCGAGCGTCTGAACGCCACGCAGGTTATTTTCCTGTACTACCGACAAGGCGAGAAGGTCGTATCGTCTTCAGCCATACTCGACAAAAAGAGATGAGCGCGGCGTTTGAACGTCGTCGCGGGAGGTGAGACGTAGGTGTCCGAAGCGAATGCTGAGCGCGTGAGCGCGCGTTGGAGTCTCGCGGGCAGGTCGGCGCTCGTGACGGGCGCGACGCTCGGCATCGGGCTGGCCGTCGCGGAGGAGATGCTCGCACTCGGCGCGAAGGTCTTCGTCGTGGCGCGCGACGCCGAGCGTCTGGAGGCGCAGCTTGAGCGTTGGCGTGGCGAAGGCGCGCGCGCCGAAGGGATGGCGGCGGACGTGGCGGAAGCGGAGGGGCGTCGCGCCGTGCTGCGCCGGATGGAAGAAGCGGGCGCGGGGCTGGACATACTCGTCAACAACGTCGGCACGAACATACGCAAGGCCGCGTCGGACTATTCGAGCGAAGAGTATGCGCGCATCGTCGCGACGAACATGACCGCCGCGTTCGAGCTTTCGCGCGGCGCGCACGCGCTTCTGAAACGTGCGCGAGGGGGCGCGTCAATCGTCAACGTCTCTTCGGTGTCGGGCCTGACGTACACGAGCACGGGCGTGCCCTACGCAATGACGAAGGCGGCGCTCTTGCAGATGACGCGCGGCCTCGCCGTCGAGTGGGCCGATGATGCGATACGCGTCAACGCAGTCGCGCCGTGGTACATACGAACGCCGCTCGTCGAGCCTGTACTCAACGACGCGGAGCGTCTCGCAACCATCCTCGCGCGCACGCCGATGCGCCGCGTGGGCGAGCCTGAAGAGGTCGCCTCGGTCGTCGCCTTCCTCTGCACGCCCGCCGCGTCTTATGTGACGGGACAGTGCATCGCCGTTGACGGAGGCTTTACGGTCTACGGGTTTTAATCAGAAGCCCGACCGCCAGGGAGGGCGTGTGCAGCGACGAGACGCCCTCGCTGACGGTCGGGCTTCTGTATCGCTTCACCCGCCGTGCGTTCGATCAGTCCAAAGGAGGAGTGCTCATGCGACTACTTTCAGCCGTGGCGTTTGCTCTGCTCGTACTACTCTCAAACTGCCGGTCTCCAACCTTCCCGACCATCAGTGCGAGACTGCCCGCGTGGAGAGCGAGCGACAGCACCAAGTCGTTCCAAGCGGACGTCTCGCACCCGAACCTGAGCGAGTGGGAGGTCGTGGATGCCGAAGTGCGCTTTAGTCGGAACAGGCAGGTGGAGTTTGGAAACGCGCGCCAACTCGTCGCCCCCGGCCCGTTGGCAGGCCCGGAATTGACGCTCACGGTGCCTGCCGATCAAGACAACTTCTCTGCGAATCAAATTGTCCACTTCCAGTGGAAGGTGGACTTCCGACTGCGCGGCGGCCAAGACCGCATCTCCGCGCAGACCGAAGTCCAGAGCTTCCGGCTCGACTGCGCGCCCGGCGGGGTCGAGGCTTCGCTGGCGGGCGATCAGGCGTCGGTGCTGGCTATGGTGGCCGCGCTCCCCGGTTTGAACTCGAGCATGGTGTTCACGAAAGAGCAGCTCGCGGCAGCCGGTCTTATTCCGACGCACGGGTTCGTCAGCTTCAACGGGATGGGCGTGGCCTTCGGCAACCCGAGTGCGACGGGGATGCCCGCGACGGTGCCCACTCCGAGGCCGTTCAGGACGCCCGCTCCGCCCTCTCCGCCGATTGCGCCGCCCACGTTCGGCAGGCCGGGCCTTCTCATGTTCGCTCCGACGCCGGGCGCGAACGTGACCGACCAGATACCCGACGACCCGTACACACTGATCGGCTGGGGCTACGGCTTCGATTTCACCTCGGCCACACGCCCCGTCTTCCCGTGCATTCCGCACGAGGCGTGGTTCATACACGAGGCGGGCTATCATCCGGCTTCGGGCGGCTTCATCGCGACTCCGCCGTCGGAGAGCGCGCCCGGCACCGTCGCAGTTGGTTCACCGACATCTCCGCCGCCGCTTGCTGTCCCGCCGACGGTGGCTTGGCACAGGCGCATCTGGGATTTGCACGTCTGGCGAATGCCGGGCAGCGCAGCGCCCGTGCTCGGCATCACCCGCCCGACCGGGACGGGGATTGCGCCCGAATTGCCGACCAACGGCCTCACAGCCGCGTCCGGAGATTTCTTTGAGGTGCCGCTGCCCGCCCCTTAGGCGGCGCGTCAATGCTTTCGGTAGACCTCGCGCCCGCCGCTCAACTCGACGGCGAGCTTGCCTTCGGAGTGCGCGAGGTCGAGGTGCGCGACCGACTCGGAGACGGCGAGGAAGCGGTGAACGTCCGTAGAGCCGGGGAAGAGTTCGAGAGAGATGCCCCAAGCAGTCGCGCCCGCCTTCGGGATGAGGCGTATGACTTCCGACTGGCGGTCGCTTATGGCGCGAAGGTATCGGTTGAAGAGTTCTTCGTAGTCGCTGACGACATCGCCGTGGCCGCCGTAGACGAGCGTCGGGTGGAGCGAGCGAATCCGCGCGAGGCTAACCATGTACTCGGCGAGCGAGCGGAAGCGGCGCGTGGGGTCAACGGGGTCGGGCGAGAGAACGGGGTTGGGCGTGATGCGCTTCAAAACGCAGTCGCCCGCGATGAGCGTGCGGTCGGCCTCGCGAAGGAAAGAGCAGGAGCCGGGCGTGTGCCCCGGCGTGTGCACGACGCGCAGAGCGCCTCTCTCAAACTTTATCTCCTCATCGTCCGTAAGCTCCGCGTGCTCGTCGTCTTTGAGCGCGTCGGCGTATTGGCGCACGCCCTCGTACATCCGACGCATGCGCGCGATCTCTTCCGCGGGAACGCCCGCGCGCTCAAGCAGCGTTCGATGCTCTTCGTATTCGAGCCGCCCCGCGCGGTGTCCCGTCTCCCAACCGTGGACTAAGACTTCGGCGTCCTTCGCCTCGTCGCGCAAACTTTTAGCAAGACCGCAGTGATCCTCGTGCGCGTGCGTCAGAACAATCCGCTTAACGTCTTGCACGCGAAAGCGCGCACGCCTCAAGCCTTCCTTCAGAGCCTCCAAAGCCTCCTTCGTCTTAGGCCCCGTGTCAATCAAAGTCACAGGCTCTTCGGCGACGAGGTACACGTTGACCGGCCCGATGTAGAAGGGCGTCGGCACGGAGATGGGGATGATTTTCATAAAAGTCTGGAGTCTGGAGTCTGAAGTCTGGAGTCAAAGCCGACTTTTCTGACTTCAGACTCCAGACTCCAGACTCCAGACTTTTAATAGACGTACTTGTTCGCCTTGATCATCGCGTCGGCGATGCGACGGCGCGGGGCGACGGTGTTGACGGGCGTCTGCTTCGTGAAGCGCTTGAGCGCGGCAAGAAGCGTGCGAAGCTCGTCGCCCTCGACCGTTGCGGCGAGAGTGTTCTTGGCCTGCGCCTCGACGCGCTCGACGGCGTCGTTGCAGAAGACTCGAACCATGTCGAGGTAGAGCGCTGCCTGCTCTTCGCCCTGCGACGCCGCGAGCTTCTGCGCGCGCAGGATTGCCGACTCCATCGCGAACACGTCCATGATGACGTTCGACGCGCCTATCAGAACCTCCTGCTCGTCGGAGAGCGCGGCCATGAACTTCTGCGCCGCCGTGCCCAAGACCATCAGCGCGACCTTCTTCGCGTTGCGCGCGAGCTTCGCCTCCGCGGCGAGGACTGCTTCGTCCTCGTCGAGCGACGCAGGCTGCGGCGACAGAATCTCGTCCATAAGCCCCTGCGCCGCCTGAAGCAGTCCGAGCTGCCCCGACATCGCGCGCTTCATCAGCATGCCGGGGATGAGCATTCGGTTGATCTCGTTCGTGCCCTCGAAGATTCG
>DASQLL010000560.1:0-4628 GCA_035630035.1 Pyrinomonadaceae bacterium
CGCGTTCTGAACGCGCAGGGTACGGGCCTTAGCTCCGACCTGTTGAAGGCGCTCAACTGGATTCTGAGTCCCGTTGACCCGACCAAGCCGCTCAGCACGTCCAACCCGACGAACCAGCAGAAATACAACGTCCGCGTCGTCAACATGAGCCTCGGCGCGCCCGCCGTTGACTCTTACAAGAACGACCCGCTGTGCAAGGCCGTCCGCAAGCTCGTTGACGCCGGCATAGTCGTCGTCGCCGCCGCCGGGAACAACGGCAAAGACGCAAGCGGCAACAAGGTCTACGGCCTCATCCACTCGCCCGGCAACGAGCCTTCGGCCATCACGGTCGGCGCGACCAACACCTTCGGCACCGACGCGCGCAACGACGACGGCATCGCGACCTACAGCTCGCGCGGCCCGACGCGCGGCTTCTGGACGGACGATAGCGGCGTCAAGCACTACGACAACCTCGTCAAGCCCGACCTCGTCGCGCCCGGCAACAAACTGATCTTCGCAGAGGCCGACTACAACGATGGCTTTACAAACGTCCTCGTCACACAGCACCCGGAGCTGGACACAGGCATCAAGGACGACGACAACAAGAGGCTGATGTACTTGAGCGGCACTTCGATGGCGACGCCACTCGTCGCCGGCGCGGCGGCGCTCATGCTACAGGCCAACCCACGGCTTACGCCGAACATGATCAAGATGATTCTCATGTACACGGCGCAGCCGCTCGCCGGCTTCAACATGCTGGAGCAGGGCACGGGCCAGTTGAACGTCGAAGGCGCGGTCAGGCTCGCAAGGCTCGTCCGCACCGACCTGACGAACAGCACGACGCAAGGCTCTGCGCTCCTGACCACGAACACTTTGCCCACGCCTTCGACGACCATCGCGGGCCACTCCTTCCCGTGGTCGCAGGGCATCATGCTCAGGCACACTTACGCGACGGGCACCGACCTCATCTCGAAGTACCAGACCGTATACGGCACGGGCATCCTGATGTCCGACGGAATCCTGATGTCGGACGGAATTCTGATGAGCGACGGAATTCTGATGTCGGACGGCATCCTGATGGGCGACCAGATCATAACGAGCGACGGCACGGTGCTCGGACAAGGCGCGCCCTTCATGTCGTGCGGAATCCTGATGAGCGACGGCATCCTGATGAGCGACGGAATTCTGATGGGCGACGGCATCCTGATGTCGGACGGAATTCTGATGTCGGACGGCATCCTGATGAGCGACGCCGCGCTTCAGGCCATGTCCGCAGCGGTTAACGGCGACGACAGCCCTGCGATGCGGTAAGCCGGATGGCGGCGGCGCACAGGAGGAGTTGATGCGACCGCTCAACTTCAACAGCCACGTGGCACAAACTAACGGGGTAGTCGCGGGCGCGCTTCATGGGCGCGCTCGCAACTACCCCGCGAACTTTTTGCTCGACAACGACGCACGCGAACGCGCGGCGGACTGCGCGCGACTCGAAAGCGAGCTGCGACGCGCGGTCGAGCGCGATGAGCTTGAGGTTTACTACCAGCCCGTCGTCGCGCTCGCGACCGGCAGGCTCAAGGGCTTTGAAGCGCTCGTGCGCTGGCGTCATGCGGGGCGCGGCATCCTCCCGCCGTCGGAGTTCATCCCGCTCGCGGAGAGGACGCGCATCATCAACGACATCGGCGGTTGGGTACTGTTTGAGGCGTGCCGGCAGATGTCCGAGTGGCGCGAGCTGCTGCCCGCGTCGCGCGTCGCGCTCAGCGTCGGCGTCAATATCTCCGTCGGGCAACTCGCGCGCGCCGGACTCGTCGAGCTAATCGAGCGGACGCTCGAAGAGACGAATCTGCCGCCGCGGTGTCTGAAACTCGAAATCAACGAGTCTGCTTTGGCGCGCGGAGGCTGTGCGGCCTTCGACGCGCTCACGCGCCTGCGCTCGCTCGGCGTCCGGCTCGCCGTTGACGACTTCGGCACGGGCCTGTCCTCCTTGCGCCAACTGCGATGCCTCCCCTTCGACACGCTCAAGATTGACCGCTCGCTCGTCAGCCGCGCGGGCGTTCGCGTAGAGGACGCGCAAGGCGCGAGCGCCGCCGTCGCGCTGGCCTCCAGCCTCGGCCTGACGGTCGTCGCCAAGCGAGTCGAGACCGACGAGCAGCGCGAGCGTCTCGGCGCGCTCGGCTGCGAATACGCGCAGGGCTTTCTCTACTCGAAGCCCGTGGACGCGGAGACGACGCTGGCCCTCGTTCGCCGCGACCTTCGCACTCAATACACACACGGCCTCGCGCCCCGCGACGCCGACCGCTCGCTCTCACGCCTGACGCAAGTCCTCGCCGCATAGAGCAATTTTCAGTCGAGTGTAAAGCAAGGCAGCTCACCGCAGAGGCGCAGAGGACGCAGAGTTAGCGCAGAGGGTTGAATTCTCTCTGCGCTAACTCTGCGTCCTCTGCGCCTCTGCGGTGAGTCTTACTCGCCTTACATTCAACTGAAAGGCGATATAAACGTCAGCTATGTAACCCGGCGAAATTTTATTAGTTTTCCGTGTATTTTTCGGCGCGGGGCGGGCACTGTTTCGTGGGAGAGAGGCATCAAAAGCTCTGTGCTTTTCAGCGTTCGGCGGCACTTTATATTTAACGGATTTTCAATTCATTTCGGTTCCCGGCGCTGCGGTTTTGCCTTAATTTAAGGAGTCTTCCTTCAAAATGCCCCGCAAGTTTCTACGCTCTTTGGGCCTGCCGGCCCTCGTCGCGACCCTTCTGTTCACGTGGACGCCCGCGTCGCGCGTCGCGCTCGCGTCGTCAGACCACGATAGCGGCGAGGACTCGTACATATCGAACGAGGTCAACGTCAAGCTCTTTCAGTCCTCAGACCTCCAAACAATCGCGCAGCAGTTCAACCTACAGCTCGTCGAGCAGTTCGGCTCGCGCCCGATCTTCCTCATGCGTATCACGGACGGCGTGGACGCGCAGGCCAAAGCCGCCGCCATCAGGGCAGACGTGGCGCGCGTCGAGTTCGCCGAGCCGAACTTCACCTCCGGCTCGCCCGAAGGCAGCGGCAACTCCTGGAGCGTCGGGAACTCTTGGAGCGTCGGCAACTCTTGGAGCGTGGGCGGCGAGACGCAGTACGTGAGCCAGTGGGCGACGGGCACGATGCGTCTGAATGAGGCGCACAAGATAACGAAGGGCGCGGGCACAATCGTCGCCGTGCTGGACACGGGCGTTGACCGACGCCACCCCGCGCTCGTCGGCAGACTCCTGCGCGGCCACGACTTCGTTGACGACGACGACGACCCCAGCGAAGTTCTGCCTCCGGGAGCCGCCAGCGCGGACGACGCGCGCAACCTCGGCCCCTACGGCCACGGCACGCACGTCGCCGGTCTCGTCGCGCTCGCAGCGCCCGAAGCCAAGATCATGCCTTTGCGCGTTCTCGACTCGCAGGGCGTCGGCAACATGTGGGTTGTCGCGGAGGCGGTTCGGTACGCGCTCGACCCCGACGGCGATGCGGCGACGGACGACGGCGCGGACGTGATCAACCTGAGCCTCGCGACCTTCAACGACTCGAACCTTCTGCGCGAGATAATCGGCGACGCGTGCGACACGACAATCCCTTCGGCCTTCCCGAAGGTGGTCGTGGTGGCCGCCGCCGGAAACCACGGCACGACGACGCCCATGTTCCCCGCGGCGGAGAACTTCGAGGGCGAGTTGTCCGTCGGCGCGAGCGAGTCGGACGACACCCTCTGGGAGTGGTCGCAGCGCGACGACCGCGTAAGGGGAGACGTGATGGCCCCCGGCGTCGGCGTCACGAGCAGCGTCCCCGGCGGCAGGGTCGGCACGTGGGCTGGCACCTCGATGGCCGCGCCGCTCGTCGCGGGTCAGGCGGCGCTCATACGCGCGGCCTTCCCTTCGATGAATGCCGACGACGTGAAAGACCGCATACGCGAGACGAGCGACCGCCCGGAGCCTGAACAGCTCGTCAAGCGACGCGTGGACGCGGCGGCGTCAATGGCTTCAATCGCGCCCTTCGTCCTCAGCAACGCGAATCCGATTGACGACACGCGCACTTTCGTCCGTCAGCAGTATCTCGACTTCTTCAACCGCGCGCCTGATGCTCCGGGATTCAACTTCTGGAGCGGCGGCATAGAGAGATGCGGGACGGACGCCGCGTGCGTGCGGTTCAACCGCGTCAACACTTCGGGCGCGTTCTTCATCTCAATCGAGTTCCGCGAGACCGGCTACTTCGTCTACCGACTGCACAAGGCGGCCTACGGCGATCTTGCGGCGGACAAGCCCGTGCCTGTGCGCTACGAAGAGTTCATGCCCGACACGCAGAAGATAGGCGAGGGCGTCATTGTGAACGCGTCGGGCTGGGAGCAGAAGCTCGCCGCGAACCGCGAAGCCTTCGTCTCGGACTTCGTCGCGACACAGAAGTTCAGGGCCGCATACCCCACGGGCATGACAGCCGAAGCCTTCGTGGACAAGCTGTTCGCGAACGCGGGCATCGTGCCGTTCCCCACGCTGCGGCAGTCGTTCGTTGACGAGCTGGCGCCCAACCCCGACTCACAGCAACTGCGCGCGAGCGTGCTAAAGAGGATCGCCGACACTCCGGCTCTCGTCCGGCAGGAGACGATGAAGGCGTTCGTGCTGATGCAATACTTCGGCTAC
>DASQLL010000561.1:0-11354 GCA_035630035.1 Pyrinomonadaceae bacterium
ACTGTCAGACGATGATCGAGGGGCCGGGCCACGTGCCTATGCACCTCGTCAAGGAGAACATGGACAGGCAGCTCGCCGTCTGCGACGAAGCGCCTTTCTACACGCTCGGCCCCTTAACGACGGACATCGCGCCCGGTTACGATCACATCACCTCGGCCATCGGCGCGGCGATGATCGGCTGGTTCGGCACGGCGATGCTCTGCTACGTCACGCCGAAAGAGCATCTGGGATTGCCGAACAAGAAGGACGTTAAAGACGGCGTCATCGCCTACAAGATCGCGGCGCACGCGGCGGATTTGGCGAAGGGGCATCCCGGCGCGCAATTGCGTGACAACGCTCTCTCGAAGGCGCGCTTCGAGTTTCGCTGGGAGGATCAGTTCAATCTCGCCTTAGACCCCGAAGTTGCGCGCGAGTACCACGACGAGACGCTGCCGCAGGAGGGCGCAAAGCTCGCGCACTTCTGCTCGATGTGCGGCCCGCACTTCTGCTCGATGAAGATCACGCAGGACGTGCGCGACTACGCCGCCGAGCTTGGCCTGAACGAAGAGGCCGCGCTCACGGCGGGCATGAAAGAGAAGGCCGCCGAGTTCGTCGCCGCCGGCGCGGAAATATATCAGGGCGACGTTCCGGCGGGCGCGAAGCGCGAGCACTGACGAATCAACCTGCACGGAAATGCGAAGGGGCGCTCGGAGATGAAACTCCGAGCGCCCCTTTTTGTTTGCCGCGAGTGCTTACGGGTTCGCCGTCTTGTCGTCGGAGACGGGTATGGTCGTTGTGGTGCGCTTGCGCGTGAAGATTTCGCCCTGTTGTGCGAGGTTCGCTTTCTGCGCGAGGGCGTAGACGACGGAGTCAATTATCTCCTTGTCCTTGAGCTTGAACTGCGTCGTGCCCTTCAGGTACGTGTCGGGGTCTTCAAACTGTATGGTCAGGTACTCGAACTTCTTTTTGAAGAGAAGGCCGGGCAGGCCAAAGACGCCCGCCGCGCCGAGGACGGCTCGCGTTCCGTCTCCTGCCAGTCGGCGCGTCTCGTGGTCGGCGAAGGCGACCATGACGGCCTCGTAGGATATGGAGAGAATCTCTTTCTCGTTCTTGTCGCGGAAGACGAGACGGCGGTTGCGGTCGTCGAAGGTGAGCATGCCCTCCTGCTTCTTTCGGTAGCCCGCGAACCCGCCCATGTATTTGGCAGGGACGGCCTTCGGCGGCGCGGGCGGGACGGGCACTTTCGTCTTCTGCACGGGGTCTTGGTCTTGCTGCGTTGGGGTCGTGGCCGGCTGCACGGGGGTCGTCGCCGGCTCGCTTACCGTCCGAGTCCTCTGCGCGGACGCGCCCGCGGCGAGCGTGAGGCAGACGGCTAGGGCCGTCAAAAATCTGGCTGCGTTCTTCATCTGGGCTTCCTCCTAAAACTTTCGGTGCAAACTAGAGACGCATGCCGCCCAGCGTGCGTTGCCATATTAGAGATTTTTTCAGCACGCAGAGCCGCTGCCGTTCTGACGGCGTGCATGCCGGCTCAAGCTGCGCGATGACCGACTCGACGAGCGGGGCTGCAAACGCCCCCGCGTGCGCCACGGCCTGCGAAAAGTAGTGAAGCTGCACCGAGCCGTCCGCGCCTCTGTGAAAACTGAAAACGTCCTCGTCCGGCAGACGCAGAACGTCCTGACCCGCGGGCACGACGCGGCGCGGCACGCCGTGATGATTCGCCCAAGCGCCCGCGGCCTTCGCATCACGCTCACGCCAGCCCACGATGAGCAGGCCGAGCAGCACGCCCTGTTCGTGCAGGAAGTCCGGGCTTAAGACTTTGAGATCGGCGCGGGGCGAAAGGCGCGGCCCGAAGCTGCCGTAGTCGGGGTTCGCGAGCTGCGTGTCGTAGACGACGGCGACGACCTCCACGCCTTCGGCCAAAGGGATAGAGACGAACTGCGCGAAGCCGTAGTCTTCGCCCGACGGCGGCTCGTCCGCGTCCAGCTCGTCAATCACGCGCGCGACGTAGTCAACGTGCGAGTTCGACATGACGATCTTTGCGAGTTTCATCAACGCTTTCAGAAGGGCGACTGGCGCGACCACTCCGGCACTTTGTATAGAACCCACCAGAGCGCGACCTGCACGCAGAGGACGACGAGGCCGAGCGCGATGCTCACCGCTGCATCGCGGCGGTCACGCGCGTGCGGCGTGCGGCACGCGCGCAGGTAGCCTACGCCGCCGAACAGGAGCGCGCCGGGGCAGAAGATGATGCCGATGTAAGGGACGAGCGCGTATGTGACGAAGGCGCGCGCCGTCGCCGTGACCCCGCTGACGCTTCTCGTTGGCATAAACTCTCTCCCCGCGCGCGCGCGCGTCCGGCTTTGGCGCGGCCTCTCGACTCGCGCCTCGCGCGGCATCGTAGGCAAGAGCGCCGCGGCGGGCCTGCGCTCGAAGCGGTAGGAGGCGCGCAACGAGTCGGTCGGGAAATAGCCCTCGCCGAGCGAGTGCCCGCACGTCGCGCAGAAGCGAGCGGACTTGCGACGCGCTCGCGAGCCGCACGCGGGGCACGCGCGCGAGTCGTTCTCCGGCTTCGACGCTTCGACGGGACGGTTCATTTCTCTTTCACGTCCTCGCTCAGTGCTAACACTTCCCCAGCGGGAAAGACCGGCCTCAAACTTTGGCGGTGGACAGTAGCGCCTTCTCGACGGCCAACGGCAGCTCGACGGGGTGAAACCGTGTGGCCGCGAAAGCGTAGTCCTCGCCGCTCTCGTCAACCACGCGGACGTAGCCGTGCGCGGCGGCCTCTTCGTCAGGAATCATGCGGTACAGTTTTCCGACTTCGAGCGAGGCCCTGTAGCCTTCGTTGTCGAGGCAGACCACGAAACGCGCCCCTGTGTCTTTCACTTTCTTCATCGCTCGTCGAGAAAAGGCAGCTTCAGCTTGAACTCTTTCCGGCCAACGCCGTGGGCCTCGTATCAATGCACCTCGGCAAGCCGTATCGTATCATCAATGAGCCGCACCGTCGCAACGCCCTTCAACTTCCGCCACCTGCTACCGCCATACTGTCTGCGGAGCCGCGCGCGGTCACGCACGCCGCGACCGACGGCGATTGTTTCGATGCCGGAAATCTCGCCGACGATCTTGAAATCCATCGTGACACCTGCGCCGACGCTGAGCGCCACGACTGGCGCTCAACACTAACGGCGTCGGCCCTTGCTGGCGGACTTGCGGGAGATGCGGAAGTCGAGGCTGTGCTGGGCGGCGAAGTCCTGCATGACGCGGAGGAACTGCTGCCGGTCGCGCGCGTTCATCACGGCGGCCTCGTCGGCGGTCTCGATGGCGTAGGGGTAGCCGTTGCCGACGACGCACTCGGCGCGCACCGTGTCAATGACCTCTTCGAGCAGTCCCGCTTCGTGAACCCATGCGGGGATGTCGAGCCGCGCGGGGTGTCCGTCCGCGGTCGTCTGCACGTAGACGAAGCCGACGAGCGGCGAGCCGTCCTCGCCGTAGAAGCTCTCGGCGAGGTTCGCGCGGCGGCAGTGCCAGAAGATAGTTCGGTCGCCCCAGTCTTTAAGGAGCGGCGCGTCGCCCGCCGTCTGCGCGCGCAGAATTTGCGCGTCGTAGGCGTTGCTCGCGTCCGGCAACTCTTTGTAGAAGGCTTCGAGCAATCCGCGTATGTCGTGCGCGTATGACTGATCCACGTAGCCGACTAGGGGAACTTGCGTTTCGCGAGACAGACGGATGATCTCTGCGAGCGCGTTGGCATACCGCTTCGACGAGAGTGTGTCCGTCCCTTTACGCAGAGACGAGATCAGGAGTGTGTTATCGAAGAACGCGACGGGCACGCGCTCGCCGTTCTTTCGCCAGTCGCGCTGCCTTTCGAGAAAGTTGCAGACGGCTCTGGCCTCAAGCTCGAAGCGACGCAGTCCGACGATCTGTTCGGGGCTTTCAAATGAGCGTTCGCCCGCGAGCAATTCGTCGGGCGCGATGACCTCGAAATGCACGTCCTTGAAGTAGCGGCCTTCCGTAGAATGTGGATTCTCGAACGATGCGATCTGCACGGCGGCGACGGGCACGCTGGCCTCTCGACCGGGGAAGACCTGACTGCCGTCCGCCGCGAAGGTAACGCGCCCGTGCAAACGGTCGAGCGCCCAGCGTCGCGCCTCCTCGTGCGAGCGCCACCCCGCGCCGAACGGAAAGACCGCGCCGCCCGCGCGCTCAAGCTCGTCCGAGGGAGAGGTCACGCGCGCTGCGTCCGCGCCGGCTTCGCGTCGCACGTCGGCAGCCTTCAGGCCCGCGAGCGAGCGCACGCGCGCGGCAAGCTCGCCCACCTCGTCGCGCAACGTGCGCTCGAAGCTGACGAACTGCGCGCGCCGCTCCTCAAGCGCGTTGATGACGTGCGTGCGGTACAGCATAAGAGACGTGAATAGTGAATGGTAAATGGTGAATGGCGGTTGAACGGCTCTCAACTCGGATGAGAACCGTGCGGCTTGAGTAGGCTAAAACCATTTACCATTTACCATTCACTATTTACCACGTTGGATGCGCGCGAGCTGTTCGGATGAGTAGGCGTAGCGCGTCGTCTTGAGGCGGCTGTCAACGAATGTGTAGACGGTGCCGCCCTTCTCGTCCGTGAAGACCTCGACGACCCCGCCCGACTGCCGCTTGAACGCCTTGTTGCTGACGAGGTTCATGGACTCGGGCGTGTCCGTGGCGCGTTCGTGCGATAGCACGATCTGCAAGACCGTGCCTTCGAGCGCGGGCGACAGCTTCTTCGCGGCGACGAACTTGGGCGTGACGAAAAATATAGTGACCGTGCCGCCCGACACGTTGAACTTCAACGAGCCGTCCTCGGAAAAGCGGTCTTGTACGGGCACGCCTAGAACTTTCTCCACGTCCGCCCGCTTAGAGACGAACGGCTCAAGCCCCTTCCAAGTCGCCGCGCGCCCGTCCTGTGCCGACAGCAACAAGAAGACGACGGCGGCGAGAATCACCGCGGCGGCGCGCGCGTGCGCGCGGGAAAAGTTTGGGTTGCTCATGGAAGGGATGCTAACGCAAAAGCCGTGAATCGTAAATCGTAAATCGTGACGAGATAGAAAGAAGATTCATCTCGTCACGATTTACGATTTACGATTCACGGCCTTTCACGGCCTTTGGACGACCGGGCGGACGCGGTCGGCTGACTCTTTGAAGTAGGCGTCCGACGGCGCGAGCTGCAAGCCTTTCTCGTAGGCGGCGAGCGCCTTCGCGTACTGCTTCGCCGATTCGTAAGAGAAGCCGAGCAGGCGATAAACGTCGGCGTTGTCGGGCGTCTTCGCGGCGGCGCGCTCGAGTGCGGCGATGGCTTTGGGGAAGTTCTGTGCCTGCACGTGCGCGTAGCCGAGCAGGTAGAGCGTCGTGCCTTGCGCTTCGGGCTTGGCCGCGACAGGCTCAAGCACGGCGGCGGCGCGAGCGTACTGCTTGGAGCTGAAGAGCGCCTGCGCCTGTAGCGCGAACGAATCTTCGTCGGGCTTGAGACGCGCGAGCGACTCGCTGGCGCGCACGGCAGCGAGGTAGTCTGCGTCGGCCTTCGGCCCGGTCTGCGTCGCCGCGCGCTGTAAGTAAGAGTAGGTCAGAAGCGTCCAGCCTTGCACGAGGCGCGGGTCGCCCGTGGTGGCGCGGTTGAGCATGTTGATGGCCGCGTTGAAATCCTTGCGGTCGAAGGCTATTCGGCCTAAGTAAAAGAGCGCGCCCGTGTTCTTCGGGTCGGCCTTCACGGCGGCGTTGAATGATCGCTCGGCGTCCGCCACTCTTTTCAGATTGAACTCTGAGAGGCCGCGATAGTAGAGCATGCTCGCGTCGGGTTGCGCGCCCGCGCGCGAGGTCGCGGCGGCGAGCAGAGGCTGTGCGCGCTCGTAGTCCTGCGCGAAGAAGTATGCGCGTGCGAGCGCGTCCTCGGTCTCCGCGTCGGTTGCGCCGGAGGCGCGGCGCAGGTCGAGAGCGCGCTGCAAATCTTCGGCGGCCTCCGCGTATCGCTTCAAGTAGTATTCGGCGAAGCCCGCGATCTTCCAAGCCTCGGAGTTCTTCGCGTCGGCGGCGGCGAGCTGCTTCGCCTCGGCGAGCGCCGCGTCGTACTGCTTCTGATTGAGAAGCGCGAGGGCGTGCGCCGTCGTGCCCGCGGCGCTCGTCTGCGACGTGCCGCCGGAGGCGGGCTGCGCCGTGCGCGTCGAGTTCGTCGTGCCCGCGGCGGCGGTCGGCTCAGGCGTGGGCTGCGCGGGGGTAACGCGGCGCGGGCGCGTCGCGCCGGACTGCGCGAAGACGAGCGGCGCGCACAGGAATAGGAGCGCGGCGGCGACGAGGCCGATGGTCGTTCTGTTCATGGTCGAGAAGTTTTTCATAGGCCGAAGGGTATTTCAACCGAAACCGACGAAGGGAGAGGCGCAAACGTCGGATGCCCCGTCGCCCGAACGGGTTCGCCGAAATTCACCCACGCGATTAAAAGCAAAGAGGCCGAAGCGTAACTGCTCCGGCCTCTTCATCTTTTTCGATCCGCGCCTTAGAATGGGGGCGGAATGATCCCGCCCCCTGTGAACTCATTTACCCCTCCTTCGACGGACTCCCCTACGGACGAATTCTCATAATTTAGTTCGGACGCTGCCGCCTGCGGCGTTCTTCTCGATCCCTGCGGGCCGCGTCCTTGGCGCTTTCCGGAGATGGGGTCGGGGTTGCCTCTCCGTCAGCCGCCGCATGGTTGGCGGATGACTTACTTTGCTCGGCGTCCGGGGCTTTATCCCTGCCCGAGCCGGCCCTGTTCTTATTCTCCTGCCCGAAGGCGTACGCGATTAAGCTCAGGCCCAGCAGTAACGCCAGAAGGGCCGGCAGGGTGCGCAAGTGATGCCTCATCTTCAACTCCTTTTATAGGCGTGCCGCCTTACCAGCTCGGCTGGAAATCGCCGGCGTTGTTAGTAGTGAGCCGGAGTAGGTTAGTGCCGTCCGGGTTCATCGTGTACAGCTCGTAGTTGCCGTCGCGGTTGGTGCTGAACATGATGTGCAAGCCGTCGGGCGACCACGCGGGGTAGTCGCTGTTGTTCGAGCCGGTGGTCAACTGCACCTGATTCGTGCCGTCGGTGTTGATGACGAAAATCTGGAAGAAGCCGTCCTTCCACGCCGCGAAAGCGAGCTTCATCCCGTCGGGCGACCAGACGGGCTCCTGTTCGTTCATCAGGTTGTTGACTGTGACGCGAGTCTGGTTACTGCCGTCGGTGTTCATGTAGTAGAGATCGAACGGCCCATCCTTAAAACTCACGAAGGCGATGCGCGTTCCGTCCGCCGACCACGTGGGCATGGAGTTGGCTGCGCTGTTGGTGGTCAGCCGCCGCAGGTCGGTGCCGTCGGCGTTGACAACGAAAATCTCCGAGCCCGTGGCGAAATTGGGTTGAGCGCTGAATACCAGCTTGGCGCCGTCGGGCGACCACGCCGGGGAGAAGCTTCCGCTGCAACTGTTCTGTATGAACGTGACGCGCTTGGGCGAAGTCCCGTCGAGGTTCGCGACGTAAATCTCCGAGCGGCCGTCAACGTTGGTGGCGTAGGCGATCCGCGTGCGGTCGGGGGAGAGCGCGGGGCGTGTCTCGGTCGCGTCGTTCGAGGTGACTCGCTGCTGGTTAGAGCCGTCGGGGTCCATCAGGTATATCTCCGACTTGCCGTCGCGGTCGCTGATGAAGATTACCCTCTCGGCTATCCGCACGTCCCCGACCTGCGTGGCGCCGCCGGGCACGGGCGCGGCAGGCGCGGCGTAGCCCGCCACGACGCGGCCCGCGACCGTCGCACTCGCGACGACCGAGACGTTTCCTTTAAGCGTGCTGACGCCCGTGACGGAGAAAGTCCCGTCCGCGCCCGACGTGGCGACGGTCGCGCCGAAGACCTTCACCGTCGCGTTCGACACGGGCGCACCCGCCGCGTCAACGACGCGGCCCGTCACGGTCGTGCCGGGGTCGGTGACGGGCACTACTTCGGGTCGCCAGCCCGGGTCCCAGTCGTTAATCGAGATCAGCTTATTGTCCGTGCCGTCAATGTTGACGACGAAGAGACCGTCGTCGCTGGCGTAGGCCAGCTTCGAGCCGTCCTGCGAGACGGACGGCCCCCAGTCCCATACGTCGCCGTTGTTTGTTATCTGCCGAGGCGCCCCCCCGGCGGGGTCGAACAGGTAGATCGAAGACCCGTTCCGGTTAATCCCTTCGTACGTGGTGAGCACCCCGCTGCCGTCGGGGAGCCAGACGAGGTCCCAGTTGAATGCGTCCGAGCCTGATATCTTGGTCGGCACGCCGCCGCCGGGACTCACGACGTAGACGTCGAAGATACCGGAACTTGTGCGCTGGATGTAGGCGATAAAGCGCCCGTCGGGCGACCAAGCCGCCTCCTGCTTTTGAGCCCCGTCGGTGGTGAGTTTCTGCTGGCCCGTGCCGTCGGTGTTGCTGATATACACCTCTTCGATGAAGTCGGAGCCCCAGCCGAGGAAGGCTATCTTCGTGCCGTCCGGCGACCAGCTCGGGTTGCTCGCGAACCTCCCAGCCGGCGTGACCTTCCGCTTCTCGCTGCCGTCGGCGCGCGAGATGTAGATCGCCTGATTGAATTCGTAGGCGATGAACCTGCTGTCGGGCGACCACGTGTAGAAGCGGCCCGGACTGATGACTATCTGGTTGCCGCCGTCGGCGTCCATCACGGTCACGTTCCTGCCGTTACAGTTGTCGTCACGGTTGAAAATGATCTTCGTGCCGTCGGGCGAGAAGACGGGCTCAAACTCCCTGTTGTCGTTCGTGGTCAGCCGGACTTTGTTCTCGCCCTTCGAGTTCATCAGGTAGATTTCGCTGTTGCTGCCGCTAGGCCGGTGGACGAAGGCGAGCTGGCTGACCGCCCTCGCCACGATGTCGCCGAGGTCTGTAACGCCGCTGACCACCAGCGGCACGGAGGCCGAGAGGCCCGTGTACTCCTGACCGTTTCGTTCGGCCTCCACGATGGCGCGGATGTGGCTGTCGAGCACGCTGGGCGCGTAGAACGAGAACCTGCCGTCGGCTCCCGTCACCCCGCTGAAGCGGCCGAAGACCTTGACGGTCGCGTTCGCGATGGGCTGGTTCAGTCTGTCCACGACGCGCCCGACGACGGTCGTGCCGGGGTCTGGGATGACGTTGACGGAGACCGGCTCAGACACCGTGCGATTAGCGCCCATGTCGTAAGCCTCGGCCCTCAGCGTCAAAGACGAGACGCCGTTCGGCACGACGTAGGTCGCGCTGTAAGGCGCGGTGGCCGAGAACGCGCCCGCGTTCGCCCCGCCGGAGGTGAACTGCACACCGAGCAGACCCACGTCGTCGGCCGCGTTGGCCGCAAGCGTGACGGTCTGGCCTTCGAGTAAGGTCTGGCCCGCGGTGGGAGCCGTCATGGTGACGGTCGGCGGAACGCCCTGCGTGTCCCCGGTCTGATACTGCGCGATGAAGATGCGACTGGTGCTGCCGACCGCGGTCATGTAGACGTAGAGCGGGTCGAGGGCAATGCCGCGGCCGTCGAAATTGCCGCTACTCGTGAAGTCCAATGCGCCGCGGTAGACCGGGTTGGTCGGGTTGCTCACGTCGTCAATCGGGATGGCGTTCGTGAACCGCGTCTCGGCTGCCAGCACGAAGTTGCCGGCCAGCTCGATGTCGTTCGGGAAGAACGCGCCGTTGGCGGGCAAGGTGTGGCGGCCAGCGATGAACGGGCTTGACGGAGTGCTGTAATCAACGATGATTAAGCCGCCGGACGTGCCCGCGACGTATGCCAGCGTGCCGCGCGTCACGACGTCCTCCGCGTTGGAGGTGAGGCTGATCTGGCCGACGATCTGCGCGGCGGCCAGGTTGGTCAAATCTATGACCCTGACGCCGTTTACGGGGAATCCGTCGGACACGACGGCGATGTTGCCCGCGACATCAACGCCCAACGCATTGCCCGGCGTGTCTACGGTACGCAGGATCGTGGGCGCTGCCGGGTTGCTCACGTCTATGACTTGTAGCCCGGCTGTGCCGTCGGCGACGTAGGCGCGCGTGCCGTAGACGACGACGTCCCGCGCGTCGCCCGGCGTATCCACCGCGCCGCGCAGCGCCGGATGGGCGGGGTCGCTCACGTCTATGATGCGTAGACCCGAAGCGCCGTCCGCGATGTAGACGGTGCTGCCGACGACGCGCACGTCGTTGGCATGGCCGGGTGTGTCGAAGGTCGCGACGGAGTGCGGCGCGCGGCGGTCACTCACGTCGAGCACTTGCAGGCCCGCGTTGCCGACCGCGACGTAGGCGGTGTTCCCCGACACGTCCACGTTGTTGGCGTCGCCCGCGAGTTGCAGCGACGACAGCAGGACGGGCGTGAACGGCGCGACGTTTACCGCTGCCCGCGCGGTCAGGAGGCCGTTGCGCGCCTCGACCGCAGCCGCACCGACCGCGACGCCGAACACCACGCCGGTATTGTCTATGAGGGCGATGGTGGTGTTGAGTGAGCGGTACGAAGTGCTGACGGCGTGAGTCAGATCAACCGTCGAGCCGTCGCTGAGCGTACCCGTGACGGTCAACTGCACGGGCTGCTGGCCGAGCAGCGAATTGATGACCAGGCCAACGTTGGCCGGTGCGACTTGCAGCGCGACGAGCGTCGCGCCGACCGGCGGGGTGCTGCCCGGATCGGAGGGGTTAAAGCCGAGGCGCGCCTCGTCTCCGTCCGACACGCCGTCGCCGTCCGAGTCGGCGTTGTTCACGCCGGAGCCGGCAGCGACCTCGTCGCCGTTCGAGAGCCCGTCGCCGTCCTCGTCACCATCGGCGTCCGAGGGGTCGTTCGGGTCTGTGCCGTTTTCCTCCTCGTCTTGGTCGGGCATGCCGTCGTGGTCGGAGTCGGGCTTGAAGTGAACAGGGCCGGCGTTAACCGTGCTGTGCGGCACGAGGATCACGGTCTGCGACTGCCCCTGCAAAGTCGGCGGCGGCGGCGGATTCTGCGAATGAGCCACTAAGAAGGTCACAAACGCCGGCGACAGGAGCGCGAGACAAATGACGAGCCCGCGTAGGCGGCGATAGAATCTGGCAGAGTTGTGGGGGATGCTATTCATGTGACGTTCCTTAGTGTCAGCGGGCGAGCAGTATGCCGGTCGGGCACATACTGAGTCTCTTAGGACAAGCTTTGAGAAGGTAGCTCCCTACCCTATCTCGTGAGCGACGAAATGTTTGACCCGAAATGGCCCGCCTTTATGTCTTTCAAAATCCTAGCCGCAAAGTCGCGCTGTTTTTCGTTGCCCGTCTTAACAATCTCTTCGAGCAACGTTATGAGCTTTGGTCTGTTGTGTTGGGCAAGGATGGAAACAGCCCACTGTTGTTCGGCAGCATCGTCGGATTTCAAAACCTGCGCCAATGCGGGGA
>DASQLL010000562.1:0-4003 GCA_035630035.1 Pyrinomonadaceae bacterium
GCGAACGTCATCGCGTCGTCGCCAGAGAAGACGAGAAAGCCTTCGGGCCGTCCGCGCAGAATCTCCATTATCTGCGCGAGATTGCCCGAAGCCTCTTTGACTGCGACGACGTTCTCAACGTCGCGCGCGAGCCGCAGCGTCGTCTCCGCAGAGATGTTCGAAGAGGTGCGCCCCGGCACGTTGTAGAGCATGACGGGCACGTCGGGCACAGCATCGGCGACGGCGCGGAAGTGTTGATACAAGCCCTCCTGCGTCGGCTTGTTGTAGTAAGGCGCGACGACCAGCACGGCGTCCGCGCCAAGCTCGCGCGCGCGTCGCGACGCCTCGACCGCTGCCGACGTGTTATTGCTCCCCGTCCCCGCGATGACGCGCGCCTTACCTTTGGCGACGGCGATGGTCGCGCTGATGACCTCTTCGCGCTCCGCGCCCGACATCGTCACGCTCTCGCCCGTCGTCCCGCACGGCACGAGCAGGCGCACGCCGCCCTCGATCTGCCGCTCGACCAGAGCGCGCATCCGTTCTATGTCAACCCCGCCGTCCGACCCAAACGGCGTCACGAGCGCCGTCGCGCAGCCGCGCATCCATTCAACTTTCATCCTGCACCTCCGGTGCGTGACAGGTGACGGGTGACAGGTGACAGGAAAGAACAGGTCTTATCCTGTCACCTGTCACCCGTCACCTGTCACGGTCTTTAAGTATTTCATCGAGCGTTTCGGAAAACTCATACACGCCTGTCTTCCCTTGAATCCAGCGCGCGGCGACGAGCGCGCCTGCGGCGAAGCCCTCACGCGAGCGCGCCGTGTGCGTGAGCGTGACGGTGTCCGCCGCCGAGTCGAACCCGACGCGGTGTGTGCCGGGGATGTGACCGGCGCGCGTCGAGGCGACAGGGATTTCGGCGTCGTAAGATTTAGCGAGGATGTCGCGAATGCGAAGTGCCGTGCCCGAAGGCGCGTCGCGCTTGCGCGAGTGGTGCGCCTCTTCGATGAAAGCGGCGTAGTTGAAAGCTTTGAAAAGTTCGGCGGCGCGCGTGACGACGCGGTAGAAGAGATTGACGCCGACTGAGAAGTTCGCGCCGTAGATGAGTGCGCCGCCGGCGCTCTCGACGCTGCCGCGCACGTCTTCCAACCGGGCGTGCCAGCCGGTCGTACCCTCGACAAGCGGGACGCGCGCGAGCGCGCACGCCTTCGCGTTGTGCGGGACGACTTCGGCGACGGTGAAGTCAATCGCGGCATCATGGCCCGTGAGAATTTCGGCAAGCTCCTCGGCGCGCATCGTGGACTCGCGCGAGCCGACGACGGTCGCAACGTCGTGCCCATCTTCGCGCGCGAGCGTCTCGACGAGCCGCCCCATCGCGCCGTGACCGATCAAAGCCAGTTTCATCCACCGTCTCCCAATTCAGAACATCAACTCTAAAATCGCGCGGCGCTACTCAGGGAGGAATTATTAACAGGGATGGACAGGATAAAGACAAACGCAGAAGTCAGAACGCTGAACGATGAAATGAAAGACAAGTTGAGTTCAGTTCAGCGTTCAGCGTTCTGACTTCTGACTTTTCTTCATCCTGTCCATCCCTGTTAATTTTCCTTTCGCCGAGCGAGCAGTTTACGTGCGAGGCGCACGTAAAGATTTACCGCTTCTTCAAGCTCGCGCTTCGCAACGCGCTCGTGCGTGGTGTGCGCGACGAGTATCGAGCCGGGGCCGATGAGCAGGGGCGTGCCCCAGTTCGCGAGGTACGGAATGTCGGTCGTGAAGCGGACGACCTCGCGCTCGAAGCCTTCGACCTCGTGCATCCGAACCGGCTCGGCGACCGAAAGATATTCTAACTGCGCGCGGCCCGCCAACGTCTCTTCGAGAATTTTTTTGACCGACGCCGAGGGCGTCACAAGCCTTATTTGCAGCTCGGCATGCGCCGACGCGGGAATGACGTTGGGGCGCGTGCCGCCCGCAAGCGTGCCGATGTTGCAGGTCGTCTCGCCGAAGAACTCGTCGCGCGGCCAACGCGCGGCGCGCACGTCCGCCAGCACGTCGAGCATCTTCTCAATCGCCGACTCGCCATGCTCAGGATAGGCCGAGTGCGCCGCGCGCCCTTCCGTCGTGAGACGCAGGCGGAGCGAGCCTTTAGAGCCGACGGCGAGGCGATTGTCTGTCGGCTCGCCGTTGATTAGATACTCGCACTCACGCGCGAGCGCGTGAGTGTTCGCACGGCGCGCGCCGATGCTGCCAAGCTCTTCGTCAACAGTGAAGAGCAGCCCGATCTCTTCGACGCCTTCGGCGCGGAGCCGTTCGGCTGCCGTTATCTGCGCGGCGATGATGCCCTTCGCGTCGCACGCGCCGCGCCCCGTTATGTGCGTCTCGTCCTCGCCGGATGCGATGAACGGCGGCACCGTGTCCATGTGCGTCGAGAGAAAGACGCGGGGCCGCGCGAACGTCGTCGCGATGACGTTCGCGCGCTCTGCTTCGACCTCCTGCAACTCAACGCGGTAGCCGAAACGTTCGAGATGAGACGCGAGGAAACGTCCGACCTCCTGCTCCTCGCCGGAGACGGAGGGGATGTCAATCAGGTGACGCGTCAGCTCGAACAGGTTCATGTTCATTAAGTGATGAGTGATAAGTGATAAGTGATGAGAAAGACCAACTGCTTTTTCTTATCACTCATCACTCATCACTTATCACCTGTCTTTAGTGGCCGCCGCCGATTTGCGCGAGCAGTTCCGAGGTGGCGCACTCGAAGAAGGCCGCGTGGAGACGGCGCACGGCCTCCGCGACGTTGCGCTCTTCGACGACGAAGGTCAGGTTGACGGCGGACGCGCCCTGCGAGATGAGCAGCACGTTGATGTCTTTGATCGTCGCAAAGACGCGGCCCGCGATGCCGGCTGTGCTGCGAATCCCTTCGCCGACGATGCAGACGATTGCGCGCTCACTTTCAACCTTGACGGCGGCGATGTGCCGGAGGTCTTCGATGATCGCGTCGAGCGCGTCCGTCTCTTCGAGCGAGAGCGAGACGCTGACCTCGGACGTGGTGACGATGTCAACCGCCGTGCGGTGCCGCTCGAAGACCTCGAATATGGCGCGCAGGAATCCGTATGCGCCGAGCATGCGCGCCGAAGTGACGTGGACGATGTGGATGCCCGTCTTGTGCGCGATGGCCTTGACGGTGCGCGGGGTCATCTCCGCGTCGAAGTAGACGATTGTTCCGGGCGAGTGGGGGTCGCGCGAGTTGCAGATGCGGACGGGGATGTTGCGGACGACGGCGGGCAGGATAGTCTTCGGGTGCAGAACCTTCGCGCCGAAGAAGGCAAGCTCGGCGGCCTCCGCGTAGGAGAGTCGCGGGATTGTGCGCGCCTCCGAGACGACGCGCGGGTCTGCGGTCAGCACGCCCGACACGTCCGTCCAGATTTGAATCTCGCGCGAGCGCAAAGCCGCGCCGACGAGTCCTGCGGTGAAGTCCGAGCCGCCGCGCCCCAAGGTCGTCGTCGCGCCCGAAGCGGCGGACGAAGCGATGAAGCCGCCGAGGACGGGAATCACTCCTTCTTCAATCAGCGGCTCAAGCTCCGCGCGTGTGTGACGCTCGGTCTCTTCCTTGAGCGGCGTCGCGCGCCCATGCTCGTCGTCCGTGATGACGCAGCGTCGCGTGTCCACCTGCCTCGCCTTCATCCCGCGCGCGCGCAGCACGGCGGCGAGAAGACGGGACGAGAGCTGTTCGCCGTAGGAGACGACGAGGTCTTGCAGAAGGGGGAGCGGTCGCGACTGCTCCGCTGCCTCGCGTAACGCGGCGGAAAGCTCGCCGCGCGCCGTCTCGATTGCCGAGGCGATTTCCGCGGCCTCGCCGGACTTGAGCATTGCGCGCGCGGCCTCCATGTGTCGCCCGAAGTGCTGTTCGAGTGATTGAAGCGCGGCCTCGTGCTCGCCGCGCGCGGCGGTCTCGAAAGCGTTGAGCAGAGCGTCGGTGACGCGGCTCATGGCGGAGACGACGACGACGGGGCGCGAGTCGGAGGCGCGGTGT
>DASQLL010000563.1:0-7849 GCA_035630035.1 Pyrinomonadaceae bacterium
CGCGCGTTGCGTCGTCGAAGGCGAGCGCGTAGTCGCCGACCGCCATGCCAAGGTCGAGCGCGAGCGCACGCTGCGCGGGGTCGAGCTTCTCTGCGTTGGCGCGAACGTTATCGAACCACCACGCGTCCGTCTCGCCGAACCAGCGTCGGAGCGCGGGGTTTCGCAGACGGTGGTGCGGGACGTATGCTTCGTCCAGAACCGTCTGCACGTCAAGATCGCTCAGACGCTCCGTGTTGTTCTCGACGCGCGCCTGCGCTCGCACCCATGCCCAGCGCGCGGGGTCGTTGGCGGCGACGCGCACTCCCCAACGCTTGAGATAGGCGCAGGTGTCGGCCTCGCCCGCCAAAGGGTCTGCGGCTGAACGGAACTGTAGTCGGCGTAGGATGCTCAGCTCGAAGGCGAGCCAGCCCTTCGGGAGAGAGTCGGAAAAGTTGCTCAACGTCATCGGCCTCGAAAGATAAATGATGAATGCGGAATGACGAATAATGAATGGGAAGCAGGTTCTGGGTGTTGGGTGCTGGGTGCTGGTTAGAACAAGAACTAGAACCCAAAACCTAACACCCAGAACCCATTCATCATTCCACATTCATCATTGAATTTCCTATCGGCTGCGCGCCGACTTGCGCGACCTCTTCACGCACTGGCTCAATCACTTCTTCCGAAGGCGTCTCAACGGCGCTGCCGGAGCGCGCGAACGAGCGCAGCTCCGTCAGGTTGCGGAGCGAGAGGAACGCGCAAACGACCTGCGGGTCGAACTCCAACCCTGCCCAGAGAGTGAGGTGCTTGCGCGCCTCGCTTTCAGTGCCCGCGGGGCGGAACGGGCGCGCGTCCGTGAGCGCGGCGTAGGCGTCGGCGACGCGGAGTATGCGCGCGCCCAAAGGTATCTGCTCGCCGCGCAGCGCGTCCGGGTAGCCCGCGCCGCTCCACCACTCGTGATGCCAGCGAACGAGGAGTTGGACGGCGCGGTCGCCGCCCGCGCGCGCAGCCTCCTGCTCGCCGATGACAGGGTGACGTTGAAGGTCGAGCCGCTCGGCTTCCGTGAGCGGCCCCGCGCGCCTGATGTAGTCGCGCTTCATCATCATCTCGCCGATGTCGTGCAGCAGCGCGGCGAAGACGATTGAAGTTCGGTCTGCGCGCGACAGACGAAACTGTGACGCGAGCGCGTCGGCCAGCCCGGCCACGCGCGCCGCGTGCGGATGCGCGTAGGACTCGAATTCGTCCACCGTGCCCGCGAGACGTAGAAACGTCTCGCTCATCGCGCGCTCGCTCTCAGCAAACTCAAGATTCATAAAGATCAGAGTTTAAAGTCCAAAGCTCAAAGTTCAAAGCCCGGAATGCCGGTTCGGGCTGAAAAACAGTAGGACGCTCGCGAAAGTCCCGAAGGCACGATTGACTTTGCGTGCGGTCTATTAAACTTTGAACCCGACGCTTAGCGCGCCCCGCGAAGCTGTTCGAGCAGGCGACGCGCGGGGGCGTTTCCGGGTTCGAGCGCAAGGGCACGTTGAAGCTCTTCTTCGGCTTTGCGCCGCAGTGCTATCTCAAGATAAAGCTCCGCGAGCATGACGTGATACGAGGCGTTCTCCGCATCGAGCGCGATGGCGGCGAGCAACTCCGACTCGGCCTGACGACGCGTAGCCTTGTCGTGCGCCAGCGTGCGCCCGAAGTATGCGCGATAGCGCGCCTCCTTCGGCACGAGCAGCGCCGCTTCCTTGAAGAGCGTGCGCGCGCGCGTCAGATCGTTTTGCTCGAGCGCGGACATGCCCTGCCGAAATTTCCGTTCGGCGTCGGAATGAAGCGGCGACTCGCGGCGCGCGTCGTTTGCCTCGCCGGTCGGGCGTGTGCGCGCTTCGTCCTGAACGGCCTGCGCGTCGCTCTCCGCGACGCGCGGCGTCGGCCCGCCGCTCTTTCGCTTCATGAGCTTGAGGTCGTATGCCGCGCGGAGCGAAGTGTCCTTCAGCACTTCATACGCCTGCGCTATCTTCGCGAAGGCGGCGTCAATCCGTTGCTGTAGCTCGGGGTCGGCGTCGCGCCGGAACAGATCGGGGTGAAAGCGTTTGGCATGCGAATAGTAGGCGCGCTTGACCTCGTCGAGCGAAACCGTGCGCCTGACGCCAAGCACTTCGTAGTGCGTCGCGCCGCCCGCGCGCGCGAACAGTTCTTCGACGACGCTGAGCGAGTTGGCCTCGCGCGCTTCGATAGGTTTCTGTTGCGCCTGCGCGTCCTGTTGCGTGTCGGCATCGCGCACGGCGTCCTCGGTCGCGGCAGCAGCACGCGCGCGCGTCCCCCCGGTCAGCTCCGTGGGCAGAGCGCACAGCCAGCGACCGCGTTCGAGCAGTCCGCCGAGCGCGAGCGCGTAGACCGCGCGGAGCGTCAACTCCGCCGGCAGGCCGCTGACGGCGACGACCTCGCCCATCCGCGTCGGCCCGCTTATGCGCGAGAGGACGAAAGCCTCGTTGGGCATGAGCTGGATGTCGGCCTCGATCTTTTCAGTAGCCCTCGCTGTCGGCGCGACCGTCTCGTCCTCGTCCCCCATCCTTCGCGAAATGATTTCGTGCGAGAAGTTGCGCCCGCACTCGATGAGGAGCTGCGGCGCGTTCGGCTGCGCGCGGTATTCGCCTGCGAGTCGCACGCGCGCGTCGAAGCTCCATTCACACTCAGTCCAGCGGAGCATCTCGCGCAGCGTCTCGGACGACTGCCGCGTCTGAAGTCTCCACAACTCCGACGCGCTCAAAAGCCCCGCGCGGACGATGGCCGCGCCGACCTGCTCGTCGTTCATTCCTTCGCGGACGACCGCGTCCAAGCGCTCGGCGTCAACCGCGCCGGTGCGCCGAAGTATCTCGACGAGGCGGTGCGCGCGCAGGTTCATGAACGCCGCGAGCGTCTGCCCCTCGCCGAAATAGACGACGGCCTTCACGCTCTCGCGCGCGAGGCGTAAAGCGCCTGAGAGTCGCGCGTCCGAGATTTCGTGTATGAGTTCTGCTAACGGATGGTCTTTGAGTTGACCGTGCATGCGGGCTGGCGGGGCGACCCTTCCGACGCCCCTGAAACATCATAACTCACCAAACAGATAGAGGCCAGAGGTCGGAGGTCGGAGGTCGGTAAAAGACTTATCGGCGCGTTAGGAGCAGGCGTTAGGAACGCAAAAATGGCCTCTGGCCTCTGGCCTCCGGCCTCTGGCCTCTTACTGTTTCGCGATAAAAAACGAACAACTGTCTGTCATCATCATTCTCAACTTTCGCAACCGCTTAACATGTAAGTCTTCGTGCCGGGCGAGATGACTCAAAAGTCGAGAACAGCGACAGATTCTTCAACTCCGAAGAGTATGAAGGGAGACGCCATGCGCGCCGCCCGGCCCGCAACTTGTGTAAAGCCTTCTAAAGAGACTCACGCGCTCAGCGCGGAGATCGTCGGACTGCTCAACGAACAAGCCTTCTCCGCGGGCGAAGCGCGCACCGAGCAGGAGGTCTGCGAAGCCTTCTCGAACATTCTTCTGCGACACTGGGACTTGTGCTGCGTCGCCGTTTTCCTTCGCGACGAGGGCGGGCGATTGCAACGCTGTGCAGACTTCAGTCACGGGCACGTGGACGAGAAGTGCGCGCGGCTCGTCGGCGAGGCGTTGGCCGCGGAGGTCGAGCGCGCGGGCGAGGAGTTTCAATTCGGCGTGGGCGAGCAGGACATGGCGGGCCGCGAGTACGAAGGCTTGCGCGAGCTGTTAGAGCGCGCGGGCCTGAAGGCGGGGGCCGCCGTCCCGATTCGCGCCAGCGGCTCAATCGTCGGCGTGCTGGCCGTCGCCTCCGCGGACGCCGAGCGTCTTTGCGCGGCGCTCGCAGGGGCGCGCTGCGTCGGTCAGGCCGTCGTCATCGCGCTCGGCAACGCGCGTCGCAGCGCGGCGATGAGCGAGCAGCGCAGGCACATCGAATCGCTCGTCGGGGAGCTTCGCCGGCGCACCGCCGCGCTCGAAGGGGCGAACGTAGAATTGCAGCGCGTCAGCCGCTACCGCTCGCTCTTTTTGGAGCGCATGTCGCACGAGTTGCGGACGCCGCTCACCTCAATCCTCGGCTTCGCCGAAATCCTGCTCGATCAGGAGAAGTTGACCGAGACGCAGCGACGCTTCTGCGGAAAGATTCAGTCATCCGGCTTCCAGTTACAGTCGAGCCTCAACCAGCTAGTTGACCTCTCGCGCCTCGAAGCGGGGCACACGGAGTTGTTCCTGCACGAGTTTTCTCTGCGCGAAACTCTGCGCGAGTCGTGCGCGGCGGTCGCGCGTCTCGCGCAGAAGCAGGACGTGCGACTCGAATGCGAGACATCGCCCGAAATCGGCAGCATCGTCTCGGACGAGGGCAAGCTGCGGCAGGTGCTATACAACTTCCTCGCCTTCGCCATCGGCAGAAGCCCCGCGGGCAGCGCGATCAACATCAACGCCGCGACGGTCGGGGGCGACGGCCTCCGCATCGAGATCGGCGACGAAGGCGAGCCGCTCCAAAACGCCGCGGGCCTTTTCGAGCCAGTGGACATAGACGCCCCGAACGAGCGCGGCACGAACATGAACGAGCTTGGCCTCGTCATCGCGCATCGCCTGCTCGACGCTCTCGGCGGCAACGTCACCCTACACGAACGCAGGCCCGCGGGCCTCTCAGTCCACCTCAACCTTCCGGCCCGCCCGACTAAACAGTAGAACAGTAGTCAGAAACGCGACCGTCAGGGAGCGTGGACTAAACGATGAAGTCAGAACGCAGAACGCTGAACTGAAAGACAAAGACTTTTGCCTTTAAGTTCAGCGTTCTGCGTTCAGCGTTCTGAGTTTCCTCCACACGCTCCCTGACGGTCGCGTTTCTGCCGCGTACATCCGTTGCGAGCAATTCTAAACTTGGCTCAGCGTGTCGAGGTAAGCTGCGTAAAGAGCGCGATGCTCGTCCGTCATCGCCGTGATGCGAAGGCCGATGAGGTAGGTCGCGTCCGCTCCGCCTTCGTCGTGACGCAGGTAGTGCGCCGCAGTCGCCTCCATTTCAACCGCCCCGTCCGGGAGTTCGAGGCGGACGTTGAGTGCGCGCCCCTCGTCAACGATGCATGTGTAGCCGAGGTAGATCGAGGACGCGGCAAGTCCGATGCCCGACTCGCTCACGTCGCGCGTGCGGCATTCGAGTTTTTCGTTGGGGAAGAGTATGTCGCGCTCGCCTTCGGTCAGCGCGACGCTGCACGAAAGGCTCGCGCTGAATCTCGGCTGGAGGCGTCGTTCCCTGCCTGAACTCTCCATCGCGAAAAACCCCCTTGTGGACGCGACCAGCGCCCCGCGCGCCCGACGCGAAAGTCGGCCCTGAAAAGCGTTTGAGGTTAAGGGGCTTTGAGCTTCGTCGGCTGCGCTCGCTCATTTTGAGTTTGGCGCATCGGTCGCGTGCGGGTCAATCACTCGGCCTCGAAGAAGCTCAAGGCCGAGTCGCCCTGCTTGAGCACGCGCCAGCGGCGGAGCGAGCCGAAGGCGTCCGCGAGCGCGTTCTTGTGATGATGCTCCACGACGAGGATGCCTCCTGCACAGAGCAGCGACGCCGTGTGCGCGCCGAACTCGCGAAGCACGGCGACGTAGTCCGAGTCGTAAGGCGGATCGAAGTAGACGATGTCCCACGGCCCCGTCCCCGCGCGCCAATCCTTTTCGTCGCCGCGCCCCGTCCGCTTCAGATATTCGGCGGCGTCGCTCTTGACGACCTCCGTCATCTCTTCCGGCACTCCGAGCAGGTCGAGGTTCACTTCGATGAGCGCGCACATCTTGTGGACGCGCTCGACGAAGGTGACGAAGCGTGCGCCGCGCGAGAGCGCTTCGATGCCGATTGCGCCCGTCCCCGCGCACAGGTCGAGGACGCGCGCGCCGCCGATCCGTGGGGCAAGCACGTTGAAGAGCGTCTCGCGCAGGCGGTCGGATGTCGGGCGCGTCTGCGTCCCCGGCGGGCTTTTCAAGACGCGCCCGCGGTACTGTCCCGTGATTACTCTCACACTTCAAATATAGAGCACGCGCGGTTGAGATGCACAGGCCGAACGTAGGACGCCTCGCCTAAAAAAACTACCTGAGAGACGATTCGATGCGGATCAAAAGACGCTCGCGCCGAGTGCCCTGCGGGAAGAGCGATTCCCTGAGCCTGCGTATCCGGCGAATCAGTTTCCAGCCGGCGGAGCTTTCCAGAAACTCTACCTCCGACGCAATCCGTTTCAGCTCCTCGATCTGTGTGAAAGACTTGAGCAGATCGGCGCGGCCCGACGCGCCTGCCTCCGCCTTGCTCAACAGCTCGAAGAGCAACTCGTCGCTCATAATAATTCGCCGGTCGAGCGCAGCCGTCAAAGCCGTCCGCAAATTTCGCGTCCAACGTTCGGGGCTTGCGGCCAACGCCGACCAGCAAGCCTCCTGTTCGGTCATGCCCTGCGGCACGTCTATCTTCAAAGCGGCGGGCACGAAGCCCTCCATCATGTGCAGGGCTTTCCAGACGTGGAGTTGCGGCTGTTGCACGTCCGCCTCCTTGCGCCAGTTGGCGCGGAAGTGCAGACACGTCGGCTCCGGCAAGTGCGCGAAGTTCTTTCGCCCGCCGCCCTCTATGATCCTCGCCCACATGTCGAGGTCGCCGCGAGCGGGCAGCGACTCGTCCCAGTAGCCGTAGCGGTCGAAGCATTCGCGACGATGCACGACGCACGAAGCGGGTATGACGTTAAGCCTCCTCGAAACGAAAGCGTCGAGCGTGTCGGGGTCGTTGAGATTGAAAGTGCAGGGCGCGAGAAGCCCCACGGGGATGACCCAGAGCGGTCGGCTATAGACGATTTCAGCTCCGCTCGCTTCGATGCACGCGGTGAGCATCTCCAGATGATCCGGCAGCCACAGGTCGTCGTGCGCCATGAAGGCGACGTAGCGCCCGCGCGCTTCGCGCAGAGCCACGTTGCGATTCGCATAGCCGAAGTGCGGAGCTTTCGGCAGATCGAGCCAGCGAACCCTCGCGTCGTCGAAGCCCGCGACGACTTCCGCCGTTCGGTCTGTGCAGCCGTCGCCCACGACGAGCAGCTCGAAGTCGGCGACCGTCTGACCGAGGACGGAGCGGAGGGCGAAGGGCAGAACGTCCGCGCGGTTGTGCGTCGGCAGAAGCACGCTGTACGTCGGTTGACGTGAAGGGGAATCGGCCATCGCCTTATCACCAGCCGCGCGGCTCGTCGAATTTGTAAGGGATGTAGTCGTTCTCAAGCGGCAGGCGGTATTTGTCCGGGTTGTCGTGCTCGTACTGGATGGTCGGGAAGTTGACTACCACGAGGTCTTTGCTTCCTATGTTCTGGTCGGCGTGCCACACGCCCGCGGGGATGTTCATCAGACGGCGCCGGTATTCGGACAGGATGATTTCCGAGACGAGCCTGTAAGTGGGCGAATCGGGCCGGTCGTCGTACAAGACAACTTTCATCTCACCGATCAAGATGAAATAGCGGTCGTCGTGTTTTTTATGAACGGCCCACCCCTTAACCATTCCGGGGCGTATCGTGAAGCTGTACGAGAAGACGAGCGGGTCTTTGTGCCAGCCCCAGCGCGGGTCGAAAAGCTCGACCACCGAGCCGCGCTCGTCAACATGCGTCACAACGTCGTGGAAGGTCACACCGTCGGGCAACTGCTGAACGCTCTCGCCGCTCGACTTGACGGTTTGTACGTCCTGCTTTGGCGTTAACATGAATTCCTCCTCATTCATAAACACTTAGAGCTGGTTGCAAAATTAACTTTTCAGATAGCGATGTGCGATGATGGCGCAAGCCAAAAGCATTAGAGCTTCATGCGTCGCGCCTGTGGTCTCCTCGCGCATCCGCAGCTTCCTGAACTGATGCAGCCATGAAAGGG
>DASQLL010000564.1:0-6177 GCA_035630035.1 Pyrinomonadaceae bacterium
GTCCTCGAACCCGATCTCAGGGATGACTGTGGCGACGCTGCTTCTGACCTGCCTCGTCTTCCTCATCATCGGCTGGACGGCGCCGCCCTACTACGTGACGGCGCTTTCGGTCGGAGCAATCGTCTGCATCGCCTCGTCGAACGGCGGCACGACCTCGCAGGACTTGAAGACAGGCTTTCTCGTCGGGGCCACACCGAAGTACCAGCAGATCGCCATCCTCATCGGCGCGCTCACCTCGGCGCTCCTGCTAGGGCCGATGCTCCTGCAACTGAACCGCGGCGCGACCGTCTACATGCCCATCGCGAATCACGCGGACTTCCGCTACCCCGCCGACTTCCGCGCGCAACCCAACGAGTTCGAGCAGTCGGGCGGCGCCCCGAAGCGCGAGCGCGCGGACGTGGCCGGCGACACGAACGAGTATTTCGTCTGGCACAAGACCAGCCCCGAGCACGGCCCAGCCGGGCGCTACCTCGTCAGCGATCAGGGCGTGCCCGTTTACCTTGTTGACCCCGGCATCAACGGCATCTACAAGAAGAGGCCGGACGGCACGTCCGTCGACAAGTTCAACGCGCCGAAGGCGACGCTGATGAGCTACATCATCAAGGGCATCCTCAGCCGCGAACTGCCGTGGGGGTTGGTGCTGCTCGGCGTCTTCATCGCCATCGTGCTAGAGCTTGCCGGCATCCCTTCGCTGGCCTTCGCGGTAGGCGTCTACCTTCCCATCGCGACCTCCGCGCCCATCTTCGCGGGCGGCGCGGTGCGCTGGCTCGTTGACAAGTACACGCGCCGGAAGTTCGCCGCAAAGAGCTTGACCGAAGAGCAGCTTGTCGCCGAGGGCGACAAGAGTCCGGGCGTGCTTCTCGCCTCCGGCTACATCGCGGGCGGCGCGCTCGCGGGCGTCATCTACGCCTTCCTCAACGTGAAGGAGGACATAAGGAACTGGCTGGGCGCGTGGGAGAAGTGGGCGACGGAGAACAACCCGCTCTTCGTGGGTGATTACTCGAGCCTTTTTGCGATGATTCCGTTCCTGGCGCTCGCGGTTCTGCTCTACGCGGTCGGTCGCGAGTGGTGGCTCGCGGCGAGGAGAGGGCCGGGCGAGGCCGCGCACGACACTTGAAGTTGAGCGCGCTTGACCGCCCGCCCGCGCGGGTGGAAAAATGGTTAGCCGTGAGAGACACGAACTCTCTCACGGCTAGCCGTTTTGCTTTTGATAGGCGAAGCGCAGAATCCCTAATCACGCTCCCCACGTTCCCCAGCGCGCTGAACAGTACCGCGAGCGTTAGCGAGCGGGTTATCTTTGTAGGGCGAGGGTCTCTCTTTGAAACTGAGACCCGCTCGTTAACGCTCGCGGTACTGTACCCAACCCGTCTTGCCGAAATCATTAATAGAGAAATGAACACACGCATCAAGCTTACGAAACACGCCGCCGCGTTCTGCCTCGTCCTCTCATTCGCCTTCCTGTTCGCGACGCCGCACGCGCAGTCGCATCAGAAAGAAAAATCGGGCGGGCAGTCCGCAGCCGCGCCCGCGGCGTCCACGCCTTCCGACACGGTGCGCGCGTTCTACACGGCTCTGCGCGAGCGTCGTTTCCGCGAGGCGTTCGCGATGTCCGTCTTCCGTCCCGCAATCGAGGGCTTGAGCCAGTCGGAGTTTGACGAGCTGCGGCCCGACTTCGAGCGCATCGCGGCATTAGTGCCCGCGGAGGTCGAGCTTACGGGCGAGCAGATAAGCGGCGAGGAGGCCACGGTCTTCTACAAGACGGGCGAAGGCAAGGACATCAGGATCGTGCCGGTCTACCTCGTGCGCGAGCGCGGCGCGTGGATTGTTGACGACCCCGCGAGCGCCGCAACCATCAAGAAGCAGGGCAAGAAGTTTTTCTTCGAGGCGCGCATCGCCGCGCACGAACAGGACGCGGAGGACATGCTCAAGCGCATACAGGCCGCCGAGATCGCCTACGCCTTGCAGAACTCCGGCGCGTTCGCAGACCTCGATGCACTCGTCCGCGCTGGCTACGTCCCGCAGGACATACTCGGCACGGAGACGACCGGCTACAGCTTCTCTGTCACGCCCGCCGCGCAGGGCAAGGGATACGTCGCGCGCGCCGAGCCTGCGCGCTACGGTCGCACCGGACGCCTCTCTTTCTACATGGATCAGTCCGGCATTCAAAAGAAGGACACGGGCGGCAAGCCCTACAACCCGCCCGCCCCGAAAAAATGAGAACGCGCCGTTAGCCCTTCACAAACTTTATCTGACCGATGTCGCGTCATTTTGAGCGCGAGCCGTCGGTTTGACCGAACGGGCGGCAACCCGCATTAACTCAGACTTCACAAATCCACCAACAAACTCAAGCCATTTGTATCTAGGTTCCGAGTGGAAGCCGGGGCACGCGCTTTGCCATCAGCCCACGCGCCTGCTTGTTGCGCCGCAACGCGCAGGGGATGGAACCAACCTTCGCTCAACTCTATGAACGCAGATTTCAGACAACATTTAGCTAAGCCGTATATGCTGACGGTGATCGCGCTCGGCGCTGTCGCCGGCGCGTTCACGCTCTACAACTTCGACCTCTTCCATCTCAATCTGGGTTTCGCGATACTGGCTCTGATCACATTCACCTTAGGGTCGCGCATCGTCGTCCAGATTCCCCGCGTCAAGAGTCACATCTCCGTCTCCGACACCTTCGTACTGCTCTCAATGCTGCTGTTCGGCGGCGAGCCGGCCATCATTCTGGCCGGACTCGACGGCTTCTTCATCTCACAGCGCACGGCGAAGAAAACGATCACGCGCGCCTTCAACGTATCGGTATTCGTCTGCTCGACCTTCCTGACCGTGTGGGCGCTGCGTCTGCTCTTCGGCCCGATTCCCGAACTCGCGCGCTCGGGCTACACCTCTAACTTCGTCGTCGCCATTTGCGTGATGGCCTTCACGCAATACGTCACCAACTCCGGGTTGGTAGCAATCGGAGTCGCACTCAAAGCGGGCGAGCCGATCTGGCAAACGTGGCGCGAGAAGTTCCTTTGGACTTCGCTCACTTATTTTGCGGGGGCGAGCGCCGCCGGCATCATCGCCAAGCTCATCGGCTCGCTCGGCATCTACGCCTTCCTCGCCACCGCGCCCATCGTCGCCGTCATCTACTTCACATACACCACGTACCTCAAGAACGTGGAGGAGGCGCAGAAGCACGTCGAGCAACTGAGCAGTCAGATGGCCGAGCAGGAGCGCATCAGCCTTGCGCTCAAGGAGAGCGAGGAACACTTCCGCACAGCCTTCGACCACGCCGTAGGTATGGCGATGGTCAGCCCCGACGGCCACTGGTTACAGGTGAACGCATCGCTCTGCGCCATGCTCGGCTACACCGAGGCGGAGATGCTGGCGGGCGGCTTCCGCTCCGTCACGCATCCGGCAGACCTCGGCGAGGCGTTCATCAAGATGCATCAACTGCTGGAGGGTGAAGTCGCCAGCTACCAGTTGGAGACGCGCTACCTACACAAGGAGGGGCACGTCGTCTGGGCGTTGCAGTCGGCCTCGCTCGTGCGCGACCCCGACGGGCGGCCCCGCCACCTCGTCTTTCAAGTGCAAGACGTCACCGGGCGCAAGCGCGCCGAAGAACAGATTCACCACGCAGCCTTTCACGACTCTCTGACGGGACTGCCGAACCGCACGCGCCTCGCCGACCGCCTGAGCCTCGCCGTCGAGCGCGCCAAGCGCACGCGCGACTACCGCTTCGCCATCCTCTTCGTTGATCTCGACCGCTTCAAGGTCGTCAACGACAGCCTCGGCCACGACCTCGGCGACGAGTTGCTTGTGGAACTCTCGCGCCGGCTCGAAACCTGCGTCCGCAAGATAGACATGGTCGCCCGACTGGGCGGCGACGAATTCGCCGTCCTGCTCGACGGCGTCGAAGCGCCGGAGGATGCTACCGACGTAGCCACGCGCCTTTTGGAGACGATTGCACACCCCTTCGATCTCAACGGGCACGAGTTTTTCACCACAGGCTCCATCGGCATCGCCTACTCCGCCAGCGGCTACGACCGCTACGAGGACATCCTGCGCGACGCCGACACGGCGATGTACCGCGCGAAGGCGAACGGCAAAAACCGTTTCGAGGCGTTCGACGCGAGGATGCACGCGCGCGCCGTCGAGGCCCTCAGGCTTGAGAACGAGTTGCGGCGCGCTATCATGGCGGGCGAGGTACAGCCGCACTATCAACCCATCATCGCGCTCGACACCGGCGAGATTACAGGCTTCGAGGCGCTCGCACGCTGGCGGCATCCCGAACGCGGTCTCGTTTCGCCCGCCGACTTCATCCCGCTGGCGGAAGAGACGGGGCTGATCATGCCGCTCGGCCTGTCCATACTCCGGCAGTCATGCGTGCAACTGGCCGAGTGGGATCGTGCGTGGCCGGAGGAAAGACCTTTCAACCCGTTCAAACTGAGCGTCAACGTCTCGGTCAAGCAACTCCGGCAGCCCGGACTGGTTGAAGAGGTCAGGAGCATACTTCTGGAGACAGGCGTTTCGCCGGAACGTCTACAACTCGAAATCACCGAGAGCGCGTTGATGGAAGACGCCGCCGCAGCCATCGAGATGCTGCGGCAGATGAAAGCCATCGGCGTCCGCCTCGCCATGGACGACTTCGGCACGGGCTACTCGTCCTTGAGCTACCTGCACCGTTTTCCCATAGACACGCTCAAGATTGACCGCTCGTTCGTCACGCGCATGGGCACCGACCGCGAGAGTCGCGGCATCGTCAAGACGATCATCATGCTGGCGAACGAACTGGGCAAGGAGGTTGTGGCCGAGGGCGTCGAGACGACTGCCCAACGCGACGCGCTGGCGGGGCTGGCGTGCGGGTACGCGCAAGGTTATCTCTTCTCGAAGCCACTCGACGCCGACGGGGCCGGACAGCTACTGTTTGCCGCCCCGGCATGGCTTGAGGGGTGGCCCTGCGAACCGTCCACGCGCGCTGAAAAAATTGATAGCCCCTACGCGATGTAAGGCCGCAGCGCCCGCCGCCTCAAGAGTCCGTCAAGGCGTACTCCCGCGGCGCGTGTTGAACTCTTGGCGCGTGATCGCATATTGCACGACGTTGATGCCATACGCGTCCACCTCACCCTCGTCACACATCCCCAACTTTTCCAAAACGCGGCGCGAGGCAGCGTTCGCGGGTCTCGCGAAGGCCACTATCCGCGTGAAGCCGTGAACTTCAAACCCGTAACGCAGACATGCCTCGGCGATTTCGGTAGCCAGCCCCATGCCCCAGAAAGGTCTGTCGAGTAGATAGACCAGCTCTGCCGTGCCTTCGTGCGACCTCAGCCCGGCGCAACCGATTAAGCGCGAGTCTTTTCGCCACTCGACGGCACACCTGCCGAACCCGTGTCGCTCCCAGTGCGCGATCATGCTGTGAAGAAAAGTCTCCGTCTCGGCTAAGGTCAACGGCCCCGGCACGCGCCCCAGATATTTCATCACCTCGGCGTCGGCGACGATCCGCGCGAGGGCTTCGAGGTCGGCAGGCATGAATTGGCGCAGACGCGTGCGCGCTGTCTCCAGCACGCGTCCGGCGTGTGTTTTAGGCATTACGATGTGACCGATTGTTTGGAACTGAAACTATCATGTTTGGTTGTAGCCCTAGCGACGCACTTCGAGTTTGCGCGTAACATGCCGGGAGGGCTAAAATTCTTTACGGCAGAAGTCAGTCTCACCTGCCGCCGCGACGCTACTGTCGCTCTTACTTTCCCCTTTGAACTGTATCTAACTTACGAGCAAACGGGCCTTGACCTTCGAGGCCGCTCGCGCGTAACAATGTTTCGACACGCCCACAACGCCAACAGTCGAGCGTGACGGGACGTGTGAGGGAAAGAATGCCCGAGCTTCTACGCTCAATCGCCGGTCGCCTGCGCCGGTACGTCGCCGACCGCCGCCGAAGCCCGCGCCTGCGCGTGCGCCTAGCCGTCACGGTCTCGCTCTTCGACCTGCACGCCGCGACGCCTTGGTCGAAGCCCGTCGCGGGCCACACGTGCGACGTGAGCGAGAACGGACTCGGCCTCATTCTCCCCGCCATACGCGTCGGCGACCGCTACCTCGTAGGACAGGATCAGGCGCTCTCGATCATACTCAAACTGCCCGGCGGCAACGCGCGCCTCTACGCCACACCCGCGCGTTACGAACGGCTCGAAGCAGGGC
>DASQLL010000565.1:0-10527 GCA_035630035.1 Pyrinomonadaceae bacterium
AGGCTTGAACATCAATCTAAACGAGCGTTGGGGTTCGACGATTCTGTTCGACGGCGTGCGCGTTCACCCGCTTCTAAACTACACGCGCGGGCGTCAGCAGTTCGGCCTCGTCTTCGAGCGCGGGCGCAACCCCGGCGCGAGCTACAGCATTTCCTTTTAAGGAGCTGATAAAGCGTCGCCCTTGCCCTGCCTCTTTCTTCGCATGAGCGGCATGCTTCGCGAGTGGTGCGGCTCAGTTCAGCCGCGCCTGAACGCGGCGCAGAGACTTGGCGGCCTGCGAGAAGTCGGGCCGCTGTTCGAGTGCGAGGCCGTAGTGGCGCGCGGCGTCGAGCGGGCGTTTGCGCTCCTCGTAGACGCGCCCGAGGTTGAAGTGAGGGAAGGCGTAAGACTCGTAGCGCGAAGCGTTGAGCGCGCGGCGGAACCAGCGCACGCACGTCCAAAGGTCGCCGCGCGCGAGCAGGTAGCTGCCGATGTCGTTGTAGGGGTTGCCGAAGGTCGCGTCAACGGCGATGGCCTTCAGGCATTCGTCAATCGCCTCGTCGTAGCGGCCCTCGAAGCTGTAGACCCATCCGAGAAACGTGTGCGCCTCCGCGGTCGGGTAGGTCTCGATTGAGCGGCGGTAAAGCTCTACGGCCTCCGAGTAGTTCTCGCCCATCTGCGCCTCGTAGGCGCGACGGAAAAGCTCCACGGCGCGTCGCCTCGCGTCGCTTCCGTATGCGTCTTCTACTTCGTCGAACATAAAACTCACCTGCCGCCCGTCGCGGCTGCCGACGGCTTGCACGGCGGCGCGTCGGCGGGCTTGTCTAGGCGGCGTATGCGACCGTCCGTGCGCGGCGCGATTGTCTTCGCCGTGGCGATGGCGCGGCGCAGAACGTCCGAGTCCGTAATCTTATCTTTGAGGACGTTCGTGTGGCCTTTGAGCATCGCGTACTGATCGCCGCCCCCTGCAAGGAAGGCCGTGGTGGCGAGCGTGTAGGTCTTCTTCGGGTCAATCGGCTTGCCGTCGGCTGTCGTTACTTCCACGAGGCGCATGCCCGGCAGACGCGAGGCGTCGAAAGAGTATCGAAGTCCGGACACCTGCGGGAAGCGGCCCGGCTCCGCGCCCGGCCCCGTGAGGCTCAGGCCGTGCTCAAGAGCCTTGACGAGCGTGTCGCCCGTCAACTCGATCTTCACAATGTCGCCGCCGAACGGGAGGATGGATAGCACGTCGCGCAAGGTCAGGTCTCCCGCTTCGATTACGGCGTCGGCGCGTATCGTGCCGCCGTTCACGAGCGCGAAGTCCGCGCCCGTCTCGCGACGGAAGGCGTCGGCGATGAAGTCCGCGACGTTCGTCTCTTCGCTCCGGCTCGTTGCGCTGCGCGCGTCGAGCGCGACGGATGTTTTGCCGACGACGGCGGATAGCTCCGTCAAACGCGCGCTGTATTTCGCCACGACGGGCGCGAACGCGGGGTCGTCCGCTAAGGCGTCGGTGACGGGAATTATCTGCCAGTCAATTGACTCGACCTTGCCGGTCTTCGCGTCAATGTTCAAGTCAATGCGCCCCAACTCGCGCGCGTCCGCGGTCATCTTGAAGATGGGCGTCCCCGCGGACGCGGACTGCAAGAGCGTGTGCTCGTGGCCGCCGATGATTACGTCAATGCCTTCGGCGCAACGTGCGAGCCGCTTGTCGTCGGCGAGCGAGAGGTGCGTGAGCGCGACAATAGCCTGCGCGCCCGCCGCGCGGATTTGCGGGATGACTTGTTTGGCCGTCTCGCACGCATCGAGAAACTCCGTGTCGGGGCCGGGCTTCGAGGTCGTCTTAGTCTCCGGCAGCGTGAGGCCGAAGATGCCGACCTTGACTCCGTCGAAGCTCCGCACGTCGAAGAGCGGCGTGCCTCCGAACGTCTTGCCCGTCTTTCTGTCTACGACGTTCGCGCCGAGCCACTTGAAATTCGACTCCTTCATGCGCTGCAAGAGAACTTCGTCGCCGAAGTCGAACTCGTGGTTGCCGAAGACGGAATAGTCGAGCGCGACGTTGTTCCAAGCGTCAACCATCTGCTCGCCCTTGAACGTGATTGACTCGACCGAAGGGCTTAAGGTGTCGCCCGCGAGCAGGAAGAGCGTGTTGGGCGACTCCTTCATGATCTGTTTACGAAGCGTCGAGAGACGCGCCAGCCCGCCGCGCGCGCCCCGGTCGGGCTTGAATTGGTATACGTCGTTGACTTGCAGGAGCGTTACGCGCACCGTGCAGGCGCGCTCGGTTTGTGCGTGCGATACGTTGAGCGTCGCCGAGAGCGCGACGAGAAGCGCGAGCGCTACGCGGCTCGCTGCGGGACGTATGAATGCCATGAGATAAGTTCACCTTCCTCGTTTTATTTCGGGAGAGTGTCAGCCGCAAGAGTTCGGGCGCGGCCCGGATGAGCCGTGCGCGATTACAGTACCGCGAGCCGTAGCGAGCGGGTGTTAGTTTCCCGATACAAGCGTCGCTCAGCAGCGCACACCCGCTCGCTACCGCTCGCGGTACTGTACCGGGGACGCCTACAGTTAGGCCGTATCGTGAGTTTGAATTATACTCGTCGCGCGCCGGACGAACCAAACCAGAGCTTCATAAATAAACTCACGATGAGCAATCAAAACGATTTTTCAGTCGAGCTACATAACACCATTCCTTCAAAATCTTCCGCGCCCGAGGCCGTCGCCGTCGGCGTCTTCACCGACGAGCCGCGCATCGCGGGGGCGGAGAATCTGGACGAGCATCTGCGCGCCCTTTGCGAGCGCGCCGTCGCCGCGGGCGAGTTCCGCGGCGAGGAGGGAACGGCTCTCCTGATTCGCGCGGCGAGTGCGGAAACTGACGGCGGTGACGGCGACCCGTTGCGCCGAGTGCTGCTCGTCGGTCTCGGCGCGCGCGCGGACTGCGACGAGTCGGCGCTTCGTCGCGCAGCCGGGATGGCCGCGCGCGAGGCACGCGCTTCGCACGTCCGCACGTTGCACTTCATCATGCCGCCGCCCGGCGAGCGCGCACGCGAGCTGACGCGCGTCGCAGCCGAAGGCGCGCGCCTCGGACTCTACGACAACGGCTTTTATCAGAAGGAGGACGACGACGAGCCGCGGCTCGAACGTCTGAACATCGTCGCCCCGAACGGCGCGAAAGAGTTCGGCGAAGAGCTTGAGCGCGCGCGCATCGTCGCCGAGTCGGTGAACTGGGCGCGAAGGCTCGCGGACGAGCCGGGCCTGAGTCTTCCGCCGCGCGAGTTCGCCCGGCGCGCGGCTGAGATGGCCGCGGAGTTCGGCTTGAAGGTCGAGTCGCTCGGCGTCGAAGAGATTCGTGCGCGAGGCATGGGCGCGCTGCTCGGCGTGGCGCAGGGGTCGGACGAGCAGCCCGCGCTCATCGTCGTTCGGTACGAGCCGGAGGGCGCGAGCGCGGACGACGAGCTTTGGGCCTTCGTCGGCAAGGGCATCACGTTCGACACGGGCGGCATCTCGATCAAGCACGGCCTCGACATGTACGAGATGAAGTCCGACATGGCGGGCGGCGCTGCCGCGCTCGGCGCGCTGCGCGCAATCGCGCAACTCAAACCCGCGCGCCGCGTCGTGGCCGTCGTCCCCGCGACCGAGAACATGCCTTCGGGCAAAGCCATCAAGCCCGGCGACGTTGTCCGCACGCTCGCCGGATACACGATTGAGGTCGTTGACACGGACGCCGAGGGCCGACTCGTGCTCGTTGACGGCATCGCCTATGCAAAGTCTTTAGGCGCGACGCGCATCGTTGATCTGGCGACGCTCACAGGCTCGATCATCATCGCGCTCGGCTCGCACCGCACTGGGCTTTTCTCGAACGACGACGAGTGGGCGAATCTCGTTCTCGCAGCGTCGGAGCGCGCGGGCGAGCCTGCGTGGCGCATGCCCGTCTCGGACGACTACAAAAAGAGAATCGAGAGTCCCATCGCGGATTTCAAGAACTACGGCGGACGCCCCGACGCTACAGCCGCCGCGCTCCTTCTCTCGAAGTTCGCGGGAGAGTCGCCGTGGGTTCACCTCGACATTGCGGGGACGGCGTGGCACGACGACCCAACGCCTTACGCCCCCAAAGGCTCGACCGGCGCGGGCCTCCGCACGCTCGTCGAGCTTGCTTGTGGTAGCAACATTCAAGACAATAATGCTGATGCATGAAATTACTCGAAGGTGAAGAAATTCATGGCAAGTAGACCCCGCTCCAAGAAGAAAAGTGTCAAGGTCGGCCCGCGAATTGTGCGCGCTTGGTTTGATACGGTCATTAATCCACTGCTTAGCTCGTTGAAGGTTGAGAAAGAGTATTTGGAGAAGAGAGATTGGACGTGGCAGTTCAGGCCGGAGCGTTTAGAGTCATTGCGCCCGATTCAAAACATGCTTAGCTTTGAGGCCGTGGATAATTTGGAGCAGTTCCTCGATTTTTATCCATACTTAAACGAGATCATCAGTGACTATGAAGATAAAAGGGAAAAGCTCTTTGCTAACTGCAAAGAGCTTCATCAAGTGCTAAAAAAAAGTCCGCAATTTTTAGATGTATTTCAAAAGGCAACCACTGAAGAGTCTATATCTGAATTCAACATGGGTTCTTTGGGTAATATTTTCCGGGGCTACCCACCAGAGCTTTATCCAGATGTTTTAGCTCAGTATACAGTCAATAATCAGGGGGAACTCCCTTTTCATTTACTAACATGGCGGCTCTGGGAGAAGTACAGAGATGAATTCCTAGCCGTTTTAGAAAGCAACGATGCTCGTATCCAGAACAGAAAAACTATTAAGGCTGGACAAGCATTATTGAGGCCAGTTGAGCAGTTAATTGACCAGTTGAAAGAGATTAGGGAAGAGTTGTCTCTTGAACATGACATGCCTTACGTGTCTGCCACACCTATCTTCGCCGAGTGAGGCTTCAAGTGGTTGAAGGCACTTCACCTATTGATCTTAGAAAAGCAGTTGTTGATACGGGGCCTCTCTTTAATGCTTTAATGCTTGTTTTCGTCAGAAGTTCGCCGACTCATTCCTACGCCCCGCAAAGGAATGCACTTTCCGACTACTTGAGAGACAACCCTACCAAGCAGAGAGTTTTTCTCGAACTGTTCAATAGCATCAAATCGGTTCTAATCACTTCTCATGTGATCGGAGAACTCACCGGCCTTCATAAAAGAGCCAAGCTACCGTCGGAGGAATTTTGGCGATCTTCGATGGAGTATATGAGGTGGAAAAATGTTGACGAACGATTGCTTCGGCTCATCGAAATGCATAACAGTGAAGAGATGCGTGAGACCTTATGCCTTATAGGGCCTACTGACGCCGGATTAATCGAATTAGCCCGACGTGAAAGTTGCGTTCTCTTGACGGATGATGAAAGGACACTTGCAACGCAGTCATGGAGACTTGGCATAGAATGCCATCTAATTCGCAATTTACTCTGAATCTCAAAGGCTTAATGACTCATGGTGAAACCATTTTCCTGACGGGCTTCCCCGGCTTCATCGCCGGGCGGCTCGTCGAGCGATTAGCCTCGGAGGGGGCGCGATTCCTTCTGCTCGTGCAGCCCGCCTTCGTCGAGCGCGCGCACGCGGACATCGCACGGCTCGTAGAGAATACCGGCGCGCCCGCCTCGCGCTTCCGCGTCCTCGAAGGCGACATCACGCGCGAAGACTTGGGACTTGCGCCCGCGGACCTCGAAGCGGCACGCGCAGAGACGACGGCGCTCTTTCACCTCGCGGCCATCTACGACCTTGGCGTCCGACGCGACCTCGCGGAGCGCGTTAACGTCGAAGGCACGCGCAACGTCAACCGTCTAGCGCGCTCAATCAAAAAATTAAGGCGCTATCACTACGTCTCGACCTGCTACGTCGCGGGCAAGCGCACGGGCGTCATCTTGGAGAGCGAGTTGCGGCACACGGCGGGCTTCCGCAATCACTACGAAGAGACGAAGTATCTCGCCGAGCTTGAAGTTGACGCGCTCAAGAGCGAGCTGCCCGTGACGATTCATCGCCCCGCTGTCGTCTGCGGCGACTCGCGCACGGGCGAGACGGCGAAGTACGACGGCATCTACTACCTCATCAACTACCTGCGCATGTTCCCGCGCGCGCTCTCACTCGCGAACATCGGCAACGCGCAAGTGCGCCTGAACGTCGTCCCCGTTGACTTCGTCGTCGAGGCGTTGGCGGCGCTCGCTGCGGATGAGCGCGCGGTCGGCGCGACGGTGCAGCTCGCAGACCCCGCGCCGCTCACGACGCGCGAGCTGTTCGACGTGATCGCGAAAAACCTCGCAGGTCGCGCGTCGCTCCTGACCGTCCCCGCGCCCGTCGTTCGGGCGACGCTCGGCATCCCTCTCAACGAGAAGCTGACGAAACTTCCGCGCGTCGGCGTCCCTTACTTTTTCCTCAAGCAGACCTACGACACGGCGCGCGCCGAGGAACTGCTCGAACCTCACGGCGTCCGCTGCCCGCGCTTCCCTGAATACGCGCCCGCACTCCTCGACTTCGTCGAGCGACACCCTCGATTAGAGGCTAGAGGTTAGAGGCTAGAGACTAGTTAAGAGCTTGTGCTTTAACTAGCCTCTAGCCTCTAACCTCTAGCCTCTCTTGAGGTGCTTGACAAAATCTCAGTTTAGAATTATTCTAATTCCACTTCAACAGCAGGACATCTATGGCGGAAGATAAAGGAGATCAGGGTGGCGGCGGGCAGAAGCTCACGCCGCAGCGGCGGGCCGTGTTCGACGTGGTCGCGGACTCGGACGAGCATCTGACGGCGGGCGAGATTTTCGAGGCAGCGCGCCGTCGCTTGCCCTCCATAAGCTTCGCCACGGTCTACAACTCCCTGAAGTACCTCAAGGAGGCGGGACTCTTGCGCGAGATAACTTTCGGCAAGGGGTCGAGCCGCTACGACCGCGAGACCGCGCGCCACGACCACGCCGTCTGCTCGCGCTGCGGCAAGCTCGTTGACTTCGATCTGGCGGAGACACCGCAACTCGTGCGCGCCGCCGCTCGCCGCTCGCGCTTCAAGCCCGAATCAATTCACCTGACGCTCGTCGGCGTGTGCCCGGATTGTCAGGGGAAGGGCTAGGGCGCGCTTCGGATTCGTAAACAGCAAGGGGCGCGAGTCGCAAGCTTCGGACACGTCGCGCCTGTGGGATAAGGCACTTTCTAAAATCAACGGAGGAATCATAAACATCATGGCAGAATCAATGGTCGGCAAGCCGGCGCCGGATTTCGACATGCCGTCTACGAAGAACATCGAGAAGCTGAACGAGAATGTCAGGCTCTCCGACTACGAGGGCAAGTGGCTCGTGCTGCTCTTCTACCCGCTCGACTTCACCTTCGTCTGCCCGACGGAGTTGACGACGTTCAGCGACCGCTACGAGGATTTCGTCGGCATCGGCGCGGACGTGATCGGCGTTTCGACCGACTCGGTTCACTCGCACCGCGCGTGGCTCAAGACCGGGCGCGACAAGGGCGGCGTCGAGGGCCTGAAGTACCCGCTCGCCTCGGACATCACGAAGCAGGTTGCGCGCGACTACGGCGTGCTCATCGAGGACAAAGGGATTGCGCTTCGCGGCCTCTTCGTCATTGACCCGGACGGCGTGCTGCGCTACGCGGTCGTACACGACCTCAACGTCGGTCGCTCCGCGGACGAGACGCTGCGCGTCATACAGGCGCTACAGACCGGCGGCCTCTGCCAAGCCGAATGGCGTCCGGGGCAGGAGACGCTGAAGGTTTGAAAACCGTGACAGGTGACAGGTGACAGGTGACAAGAAAAACTTGTTCTTACCTGTCACCTGTCACCCGTTACTTGTCACGAGGTTTTGAGTATGCCAATGAGGATCGGGACGGAGCTGCCCTCATTCGAGGGGGCGACCGAGTGGTTCAACGCGACGGGGGCGCACGCGGCTGAGGAGGCAAAGGGGCACCCGACGCTCGTGCACTTCTGGTCTGTGAGCTGCGGGACGTGCAAGGAGAATATGCCGCGACTCGCGGAGTGGCGCGACCGTCGTGCCGCCGACGGATTGCGCGTCGTCGCCGTCCACATGCCGCGCTACGAGGCGGACACGGACGCGGAGGCCGTGCGCGATGCCGTCGCCGCGTACAACATCACTGAGCCTTGCGCCGTTGACAACCAGCACCGTTTGCGCGACGCGTTCCAGAACGAGCAAGGCTACGTGCCCGCGTATTATCTGTTCGACGCCGAAGGCAAGCTTCGCGGCTTCGCGGCGGGCGAGCACGGGCTGAAGGTCATCTCCTCCGCGCTCGACCGCGTGCTTGCGGCGCACAACAAGGTCGCGGCGGGCTGAAGTAATAGAGGATAGAGGTTGGAGGTTGGAGGTTAGTAGAAGAGTGTTCCTCTACTAACCTCCAACCTCCAACCTCCAACCTCTATCCTCTAATTTTTATCGGAACAGTCCGACGAATTGAACAAGCAGCCACAGGCTGACGGCGATTGAGCCTGCGAGCAGCGCGAGCAGTCCGAGCATGATGACGCCGAGGAAGAGCCAGTCGCTCGCGCGCCCGTGCGCGGACTCCTCCTGCGTGGCTGTTGCGCGAGCGCGCAATAGCTCGACGTTCATCTGGTTCGACTTCCATGCGGCGTCGAACAGATCGCCTACGACGGGAATCGAGCCGAGCAAATAATCAACGCCTATGTTCGCAGCCATGCGAAGCAGCGTCACCTTCGGCACGCGGTAGCGCACGCCCGCGGCGAGGATGTAGAAGGAGACGGCGCTCGTCGCTAAGTCGCCGACGCCGGGGATGAGACCGACTATCGCGTCGAGTCCGATGCGCCAGCCCGTGCCGGGGATGCGGAACAGCCCGTCCATCATGCGGCTCAACTCGTCTAAGCTGCGCTCGACCTCCGCGCGCGAGCGCGGCTCGGCAACTTTCATCTCAACCTTGCGCTCTGCCAGTGATCTGCTCATCGCCATTCGTATTTCCCCCATTCTCATCAACCGAGCGAATTCGCAACGCGCGCCGTTCAACGTGCGCCCTCTCGCGCCGGCAAATTAGATGCGTGCGCGCTCGTCACAGTAGTACGAAAAAACGTAGGCCGTTGTCTGGAGAAATTGCTTCGTAGAGAGAGGCGAAAGGAGCTGTTTAATTCGTAATCGCGTCCGAGCTTGTGCCGACGAGGACGCGCACGATGACGGGCGAGTTGGCGAGCAGCATCGTCAGCCACGTCCGCCGGCGATTGATGTCTTCGGCAAGATAAAACATTCGCGGCGGGAAGTAGATCAGTAGCGCGATGAAGCATAGGAAGAAGAGACGGCCCGCGAACTCCGCGACGCCGGAGACGCGCCACAGCGGGGCGAACGTCAGAAGATTCCACATCACCTGAAACAGAATCATGTTCACAAAGATGCACACGTCGCCGAGAGCTTCGCTCCGAGGCCCTCGCATGAAGTCCGACTTCGGCGCGGTCTTGGGCGGCGAGAAGTAGCGATAGATCAGGAAGGTCTGAACGATGGTCAGGCCGAGGCCGGCGAACACGAGCGGGATGAAGACCGCGCCGTTCTTCATCAACGCATCGCCGAAGAGCTGTTCGCCGAGGCCCGCCAAGACCACCGACATGATTACGAGATTCAGACAGAAGTAGAAGAGAGGGTTGAACAGGCAGCCCGCAAGCGCCGACTCTTCGGAGTCAGACTTTAGCCCGCGCCTCCTGTGAAAATGCCAGCGCTTCAAGACCGCCCCCGCCACGGGCAGAATCCACATCGCCAGAAAAGTGAGCGCGAGCGTGAGCTTTGCAAGCCTGTCGTTGGCGTCGGCCCCGCGGAAAAGGTCTATGAAGAGCCGCGTCAGCATCCGCATCAAAAAGAGGTTCGCGACGAAAACGACGATGTCCAACAACATCCCGCGATTCGTTTCGGCGAAGATGTTGTTGTTGCGGATTTTCGGCGACGCTATTTGTCGGCCATCATTTCCGCTCTCTGATGTTTTCCTATTCCTCTTAGCCATCTAAACTGCGGCCACTACTTGGCGAGCGCCGAGCAGAGCCGCAGTCCCGTCGGCACGCCCGTAATCAAGGCCGTCATACTTTGTTAGATAATTTCAATTGCAGATGTGTGCCACGCTATCGAGGCGTCGGGTTGAATGAGTTATAGGTGTACGCGGGTCATCTTTGCTGCACAATGACAGCGGAGATGGAACATGGCGGGCGGGTGTGACGACTCTCGAATGAACGACGGTTGCGACGCCTGTAACAAGCGTGTCGCACACCCTGCCCGGCGCTTTCGCTCACCTAACGAATGCACAGTTACCGTCGTCGCTTCGGTGAACGGCTCTACTATAAGTTCTTCGCCTGAGCAAAAGCCAGCATGTTCCATCCTGTTCGTGACCCCTGATCTTACTTTCAAGCAAGGAGCACCAAATGGAACATCCTATAGAGGTCGCCGCGCTCGTCGGCCTCGACTGGTCGGACAAAAAGCACGACCTCTGCTTGGCTGAGACCGCGACCGGCACGCAAGAACTATCCGTCATCTCTCACACGCCCGAAGCTCTTAATGAGTGGGCGCTGGGTTTACGCAGACGCTTCGGCGGCGCGAAG
>DASQLL010000566.1:0-2798 GCA_035630035.1 Pyrinomonadaceae bacterium
TTGAGACGAAGTTGAAGACGCGGAAGCGAGCGGCGTTTCAAAGTCGCGCGGCGTTTCGGAGTCGAGCGATATTTCGGAGTCGCGCGGCGTATCGCTCGGCTGTGCGTTCTGAGCGTTGCGCGCGACGGCTTCGAGCGCGGACGTTGAAGGTCGCACCGTCTCCGTCATACGCTCTTCTAACCACGGCGGCTCTTCGGCGGGCGGCGTCCAGCCGAACTCGATTGCCTCCTGCGCGGCTCCGATACCATTTTGAACAGCGCGGCTTTCATCGAGCGCACCCAAATCCGCGCCGGATGCTGTGTCGCGCAAAAAATCCGAGCCGCCGCGATCTTGAGGATAAAAGTCTTGCCCCTCGGCGTCGCCCGCGAATCGCGTCCGGCGCTCGTCGGCATAAGTAGAGCGCAGGTCGCCTGAGTCCGCGCCTACTCCGGCGTCGAAGTCTCTCGCGGCGTTAGCGCCTTCGCCTTCATCCACGAGACGCAGGAAGCCGCCCGTTGCGAGCGCGGCGCGGACTGCCTCGCGCACGGAGTCGGCGACCGCAGAGGCACGCCTAAAGCGCACCTCGGTCTTCGCGGGGTGAACGTTCACGTCAACCTCTTCGAGCGGGACTTCGAGGAACAGAAGCGCAGCCGGGAAGACGCCGTGCGGCAAGACGGAGCGATAGCCTTCGGACAGAGCGCGCATAACCATCCGGTCGCGGACGTAGCGACCGTTGACGAAAAGGTACTGCGCGTCGCGCGACGTGCGCCGCTCGCGCGGGGCCGACACATACCCGCCGACGCGCGCGACGCCTTCGTAGCCGCCGCCGACTTCGAGAAGGCTTTCGAGAAACTCCGCGCCGAAAATCTGGTAGGCGCGCTCGCGCAAGTCGGCGGCGGGCGCGGCGCGCAAAACTTCGCGCCCGTTGTTCGTGAGCGTGAATGCGATTTCCGGGTGCGCGAGCGCGTAGTGCGTGACGAGGTTCGTTAGATGAAAGCTCTCGGTCGCTTCGGAGCGAAGGAATTTTCTGCGCGCGGGCACGTTGAAGAAGAGGTCGCGCACCGTGATGGTCGTCCCGCGAGGGCGCGCGGCGGGCGCAACGTCGCGCATGCGTCCGCCTTCGATGACTACGCGCGTGCCTTCCGCGCTCTCTTCGGTCTGCGTGATTAATTCAACGCGCGCGACCGAAGCGATTGAGGCCAGAGCCTCGCCGCGAAAGCCTAAGGTCGAGATGCGCGCGAGGTCTTCAGTCGTAGCGATCTTCGACGTGGCGTGGCGCTCGAAGGCAAGCACCGCGTCGTCGCGCGTCATGCCGTCGCCGTCGTCCGAGACGCGCAGGAGGCGTCGGCCCCCGGCCTCCACGTCCAACTCGACGCGGCGCGCGCCCGCGTCAATCGCGTTCTCGACAAGCTCTTTGGCGACCGACGCCGGACGCTCGACCACCTCGCCCGCGGCGATCTGGTTTGCGATGTGGTCGGATAGGACTCGAATCTTAGACATGATGTTTTTGCGTCCCGTAGGGACGCGATGATAATAGCCCAGCGATTTATCGCTGGGAAATGTGAGCGCAATAAAGATGAAGTCCCGTAGGGACGACTGAACGATGCCGATGAGAGTCTTGTTCAGTCGTCCCTACGGGACTCTCTTTCTCTCTACGCTTATTCCCACCGATAAATCGCCGGGCTACTTTCAGTCGCCCCTGACGGGGCTGGCTGAAAGCTAACAGCTAACGGCTAAAAGCTGTTCAGAGATAAACGATGTGATGCTCGACCGAGCCGAGGTCTATCGAGTCGTGAATCCATTCGACGACGTAGCGACCGTGGCGCGCGACGAGCGAGGTGATGTTGAGGTGTCGCTCCTGCAAAGCCTTTTCGGGGTAGAGCGCGACGGCGGCGCGCTCAAGCTGACGGAGGATGGCGCGGTCGCGCGACATCTGCGCGCGGTGAAAGCGCGAGCGCAAGCCTTCGAGCTGGTGATTTATCTTTCGACGCCCGCCCGTCAGAGCGTCTGCAAGCGTCGGGTCGAAGCCGCGCAAGGATGCTTCAAGCTCGTCGAGGGCGCGGCCCACGTTCGCGTCCGCGTCGTCGAACGCGCGCGCCACGTCCGCGCCGAGATGCTCTTCGACGACGCGCGCGATGACGGGGTCGAGGCCGCCGAAGAAGTCTTCGAGACGCAGATCGTAGCGTTCGAGCGTGCGCCCCGTCTGACGCTCGACGAGGGTCACGCTCGCGCGATGAAGGATGGGCGTCGCGGGCCGCTCAAGCACGCGGTAGCTCTCGGCGGTCTGCGCGAAGTATGCGACCTCAGCCGCGCCGCCGAAGTACGCGATGGTCGGGAGCAGATAATCCTGCACGACCGCGCGCAGCGTTACGTTCGGGCTAAAGCGTTCAGGCTCGCTCAAGGCAAGCGCAGCAAGCTCGTCCGCAGTCCACTCAGCTTCAGTTCCTTTCGCGCGGTAGCGGCCCTCGCCCGTGCGCGTGAGAGCGCGGCGAGCGCCGTCTGCGATTAGAAAGAGCGGGAACGCATCGTCCGAGGTGTGAACCTGCGCGTGGTATCCGGCCTCTTCAAGCTCGCGCGAGCGCGCGGTCGTCGCGGCGGCAATGTCCGCGGCTTTGCTCGCGGCCTCCGAATAGAGCGGCGCGGCGAGACGCTTTAGCGCCTTGTCCAAAGGGTCGAGCAGCACGAGGCCGTAGCGCGAGGTGAGCGCCGTGAGCATGCGCGCGAAGGCCTCGCCGAAAGTCCTGCCCGGAAGGTAACAGTCGCGTACGAGCGTTTCGAGGTCGGGCAGAAACTCGCTCGACGGCAGAAGGTCGAACAGA
>DASQLL010000567.1:0-3628 GCA_035630035.1 Pyrinomonadaceae bacterium
CTGGGCGAGCAGCGCGCTCTGGCCGCCGCCGCCGCCGAAAGGCGACGCGCCGCCGCCGCGGACTTGCGCCGAATGGAATCAGAGACCGCGGAGCTTCGCACGCGCCTTGAGCGGCACGAGTCGGAGTCGGCTGAGGCGGACGAGCGAATCGAAGCTTTGCGCCGCTCGCTCGCCGAACTGGATGAGTCGGCGGCGGGCGTTGAGGACGAGCGTGCCGCGCTCGAACGTAAGGTCGAGGAGGCCGCCGCGCGACTCGCGGAAGCGCGCGGGCGCGCGGACGCGCTTTCGCTCGAAGTGACGGAGCTGCATCAGCGCGCCGCCTCTTCGCGCGACGCGCGCGCCGCGCTCGAAGTCCAAAGGGCCGAAACGTCCGCGCGACTCACCTTCGTGCGCGAGTCGTGCGCGAGCGAGCTTAACCAGACGCTCGAAGAGGTCGCCGCGGGCTTCGCGCCCGGCGAAGGATTCGACCTCGAAGCCTCGCGTGCGCGTCTCGAAGAGTTGCGCGCGCGTGTCGAGAGCTTCGGCGCGGTCAACATGATGGCGCTCGAAGAGTTGGCCGAGAACGAGGAGCGTCTTACGTTTCTCACGGCGCAGCACAAGGACATCGCCGACGGCATCTCTTCGACCGAAGAGGCTCTGCGCGAGATCAAGCGGCGCTCGCGCGAGCGTTTCCGGCACGCATTCGAGGAGGTCAACCGCAACTTCGGGCAGTTCTTCGTGGAGCTATTCGGCGGCGGTCGCGGCGAGATGAGTTTGATTGACACCGACGACGTTCTGGAGTCGGGCATTGACATCGTCGCGCAGCCGCCGGGCAAGCGCCTTCAGAACGTGCTGCTGCTTTCGGGCGGCGAGAAGGCGATGGCCGCGCTCGCGCTCGTCCTCGCGATATTCAAGTACCGCCCGTCGCCGTTCTGCCTGCTCGACGAGGTTGACGCGCCTTTGGACGAAGCGAACGTCGGGCGGTTCACGGCGAAGATCATAGACATGTCGGCGGAGACGCAGTTCCTCGTCGTCACACACAACAAGCGGACGATGGAGTCCGCGCGCGCGCTCTACGGCGTGACGATGGAAGAGGCAGGCATCTCGCGCCTCGTCTCGGTAAGGTTCGAGTGAGTTTAAGCGCAAGAGTTCTGACGCTTCTGACGGCAGCCGCGCTCGCTACAACGGGCGCGGCTCTTCCCGCTTCGGCGCAGAAGAAAGCGACGCCGCGCCCGGCAGAGCAGAGTCAGCCGAAGAAAGTTTCGACGAGGCCGGAAGAGCAGACAACGCCCGCCGCGCCGACACCGGCGAACGGCGCGGCTGCCAAGCCGAAGGAAGATGCAAGCGTCGTGCGCTACGTCTACGAGTTCGAGCAGCCGAACTTCTTCGTCTACTTCATACACATCGAGCACGACGACAGCGGTCGCGGCCTCATACGCTTCGAGCGCCGCTCCGACACGGAGCAGATCACAGACCCGTTCGAGCTTTCGCCCGCCGCGTTGTGGCGCATACGCTCGCGCCTCGCCGCGCTGAAGTTTCTCGACTCGACGGAGAACTATCAGGGCGAGCGCACTTACCCGAGTCAGGGCAAGACGCGTTTCACGCTGCGGCGCGAAGGCCGGGAGCGCAAGGTCGAGTTCAACTACAGCCAGAACGCGGACGCGCAGGCGCTTGCCGAAGAGTATCGCCGCGCCTCCGAGCAAGCGCTTTTCGTCTTCGACATCAAGGTCGCGCTGGAGAGCCAGCCGCTTGAGACGCCCAAGCTGCTCAACCGACTCGAATTGCTTATGACCCGCGACTACCTCTCCGACAAACAGCAGCTCGCGCCGCTCCTGCGCGAGCTGAGCGAGGACGAGCGCGTCCCGCTCATCGGGCGCAATCAGGCCGCACGCCTTCTAAAGAAATTAGACAAGCAGGAGCAGTAAGTTTATTTCCCGGACAGGAAACGCTTATCGGCCAGCTCTCTCGCAGCCGCGTTGGCGTTCGGGGTTTTGACATCAATCGTCTCGTTGATGTAAGCGGCGCTTTTCAGCCCGACGACGAGCAGATACTCGCCCGTCTTGTTCTGCTTGGAATAAGTGTCCACGTCAATGTTGCCGCCGTCGTCCTTGTAGCGATCAAGTCTGACGATGACGGCGAATGGTTTGCCTTGCTCCAGACGCCACTCAAGCTTTCTGTTGTCGTAGTAGCTCAGAGGTTGCGGTGGGAGCGACACGGCAGTCTCGCCGTCCGCAGACTGGATTCTCAGGTGCGCGCTCATCGCACTGTAATCTATGAAAATCTCGTAGCCCCCGAATCCTTTGCACCTGAGGGGCATGTCCTGTCCTTCGCCGACAGACTTCTGTGCGGCCTTACAGTCGCTCTTCAAGTCCGTGTAAACGCTCGAAAACTCCGTCGCCTGCCCCTTCAATGGTAAAGGCTGGGCGAGCGCGACGACGCAGCACACGATGGCCGTCGTCAGAAACGTCGGGGGCTTTAATTTCAACACAACTTCTCCTTTCGTTTACTTTCTATCTTTCACCGGCGCATCCTTCGAGTCCTTCACCAGAGTGATGCCGTGAAGACAGTCTTGCTTGTTGTGATAGCCCTCGCCGGAGTCGGCTATGATGCGCTTGTTGGCCGCGCGCAGTTGCCAACGCCACTCCCCCGCAGCATCCTCGTATACCAGATATGTAGTGCCGTCAGGCTCCTCCTCACTTAGCCCCTTGAGCCGAGCCATCTCGCCTTCGTAGTACTTTAAGTTGTGCTCCGCCTCCATCAAGTCCTCTTCGTAGTGCTCACTTTGCGTGCCGTGCTTGGCAGCCTTGTCTTTCAGCTCCTTGATATATGCGTTGAGTCCCTTCAACTTATCTTCGAGCATTTCGTGTTTGGTTTTCATGACTCTTCTCCTTTTAGGAAGTGGCTAACGGAGCGAGGGCTTTCATGCCGGGCATGCGAAGACGCCGGGCGTTGGAATTGACCTGCGAGCAATCAGCTTCGATGATACAAGACTTGCTGATTGCGAGTCTTGTTGATTGACTTGCCGGGCAGCCGCTTATTACGGAGCATACCCGAATCTATACTGACCAGCTTGCCAGCCGGGAATATCAACCGGACGCATACTATAAATTCTTCGCCTGAGCAAAAGCCAGCATGTTCCATCCATCGTCAAGTCAAGCAACGGCCCGAAGCTCTTAATGAGCGTGCGCTCTGCTTACGCGCACGCTTCGGCGGCGGCGCGCTCGCTTACAAGTGGATCAGGATCATCTTCCGGTGCTGGCGGGCACGGACGAGATATGACGAAGCGAGGTACGTGCAATGCCTGCGTAAGAAAGGCTCGGCGCTAGTCTCGGCGACGACGTGAGGTCGAGAAATCGCTTGACACGTCAGCCTCAGTTAGCTTGTTAGACTGCCGGCTACTAACCGGCCCGCGATGTACGCCACCGTGCCGCCCTCCGGTTTATCTCTTTGATGAAACCATCTTTGCCGTCCATATATCCGTCTCGGCTCTGCTGGTGTTCCTCTGCCAACTTCCTTTTTAGCTCACTGTATCTTTGTGCATCCCCGGGATGAGCAATCATGTAGTCGCGGAACGCTAAGTGACGCTCTACCTCCGCCGAGCCGGCTTCAAACGCGTGAATGTGATGTGTCCTGATTCCTTCCTGGTTAT
>DASQLL010000568.1:0-7093 GCA_035630035.1 Pyrinomonadaceae bacterium
TGCGGCACGAACGCGCAGTGCCGCGAGGTCAGGCGCATCAACGTCTCGGCAGCCTTCTTCCTCTCGATTGAGTTTCAGGAGACGGGCTATCTCGTCTACCGCCTGCAACGCACCTCCTACGGCGCGATGCCGCTCTACCGCCGACTGATGGCCGACGCGCGCGAGGTCGCAAGCGGCGTGCAGGTCGGCATCGGCGAATGGGAATCGCGGCTCGAATCGAACCGCCGCGCGTTCATCCAAGCGTGGACGCAGCGCGCCGAGTTCAAGGCGACGTACGATGCGCTGACGGACGAGCAGTTCGTCGCCGCGCTCGCCTCGAACGCGGGGCTTGTCTTGAGCGGCGAGCGGACGGCGGAGTTGGCCGGCGGTCTTCGTGCGGGGACGCTCACGCGCGCGGACGTGCTGCTGAACGTGGCGGACGACGCGGACTTGAAGCGTAGAGAGACGAACCGCGCCTTCGTGCTGATGCAATACTACGGCTACCTCAGGCGCGACCCGGACGACGGCGGATATAACTTCTGGCTAGGGAAGCTCAACGAGTTCGGCGGCGACTTCCGACGCGCCGAGATGGTCAAGGCCTTCATCACGTCAATCGAATACCGCAACCGCTTCGAGCGACCGTAACGACCAAGTCAGAAACGCGACCGTCAGGGAGCGTGTCCGATCAACACCGGACACGCTCCCTGACGGTCGCGTTTCTGACTATCGGTGGCCTTAGTTCTTCACAGGCTGCCCTTGCGCCAGCTTCTTCTGCAAGCGCGCGACGCGCTCGCGTGCCCATTCGGGAGCGCCGCCCGTCTTCTCCATCTGCTGCACGTAGCGCGCGGCGGCGGCGAGCGCTTCCACATCCTTGCCCTCACGCTCTCGCACGCGGCTCAGGTCAATGAGGAACTGCGGGCTTTCGTCGCCCAACAGCTCCGACGCGCGCGTGAAAGCCTCGGCGGCCTGCGCGAGCTGATTCAGATGCTCGTAGAAGCGGCCCAGATGGTAGAAGGCCACGGGGTAGCGCGCGCCCTCGCGACGTATGACGACGAGCAGGCTCGCGACGGCCTCTTCATCGCGGCTCATGCCCGCGAGCGTGTAGCCCAGCTCAAGGTTGGCGGGCGCGAAGTAGCCGTCGTTGCTCTCGATGGCGCGGCGGTAGAGCGCGACGGCCTCCTCTTTGCGGTCTTCGTCGCGCGCGGCGCGTGCGCGCCTGAGAAGATCATATGACTCTTTCGTTACGACGAGCGGGCGCAGCACGCCGGGCCGTCGCGCCTCGCGCACGACCGCCGACGCATCCCTCGCGTCGCGTGCGCGCGTCGCGGAGTCGGGCGACGACTCCAAGGCTTTCGACGCCGTCGAAACTTTCGAGACTCCGCGCTCACCGGCTACGTTGGCGAAGGCGACTATCTCGCCGCGCGCGACCGTGACCTCGCGGGGTGTGCTTGCGCCGCGACGGCTCATGCGCGCGCCGAAGGCGTCGAGGACTGCGAGCGCGGCGTCGGGGTCGCCGTCTTCGGCGAGCGCGCGTGCGAGCGCGACCGCGGCGTCCGCGTGGTCGGCCTTCAGACGCAGCGTGCGCGCCCACTCGGCGATGGCGAGTCCGGCCTCGCCGCGCAGCGCGTGCAGGCGGCCCATGTTGTAGCTCGCCTCCGCGTAGGTGTAGTTCTCAAGCTTGAGCGCGGCGACGAGAGCCGCTTCGGCCTCCTCCCAGCGTCCGAGCCTCGTCAGCACGACGCCGAGGTTGTGCTGCGCGCGCGCGTAGTTGCCGCGCCTTTGCCCGACGGCCTTTCGATACGCCTCAATCGCCGTCTCCGACTCGCCGAGCCGCGCCAGCGCGTTCCCCGTGTTGTAGAAGAGCTGCGGATCGAACCTCTGCTCCGCGAGCATCGAGCGCAACAACTCGACGGCCTCTTGCTTTCTCTCGGCACGCGCGAGACGCTCGACAAGCTCCTGCTGCAAACGCGCGCGCTGAGATGCGTCCGACGCCGAAGCTATCTGCGCGCGCAGAGCCTCAACCTCCGCGTCGCCGCTCGCCTCCGAAGGCTCGACCGCAGCCGCTGGGGCGGCGTGCGTAGCGCTCTTTGCCGCGTCGCTCTTCGCCGCGTCACTCTTCGTCGCTGCCGCGTCTTCCTTCGCGGGTGTCTCATCCTTCCGCACCTCTTCGGCCTTCGCAGCCGCAGCGGTCGCGCGACGCTCGCGCACGGCCTCGCTCGGCTTCGGCGCGTCGGCGGTCTGCGCGTGCGCGCAAGGCGCGAGAGCGCAGACGAAGAGAGCGGTTGTTAATTTAATTCTCGAAAACTTTTTCATCACTCGACCCTCATTGCTTGAAAGCGATGATCGTGCCGCCGAAGCCGACGGCCCAGCCGCGCCCGCGACCCGTAAAGAACAATCGTTCGAGCGCGTGCGGCGTGCCCGTCGCTTCCGCTCTCCACGTCGCGCCGCCGTCCGTCGTGTGAATCGCCGTGCCGTCCGCGCCGACGGCACGGCCCTCGCGCTCGTCAAAAAATTTAACGTCGAACAGGTCTGACTCCGTGCCCGACCTTTGTGCGCGCCACGTGCGCCCGCCGTCCGTGGTCGCCACGACAGCGCCGCGCGCGCCGACGGCCCACCCATGCCGCGCGTCCGCGAACGACACTGCGCTCAGGCGCAAGCTTGGCGCGCTCGTTTGCGCCGCGCCGCGCGCGCCCGTTTGCGCCGAAGCCTGAACCGAAATTTGCACGGGCGGGATTGCGACTTCGCCCGCCTTCCAAGACGCGCCGCCGTCCGAGGTTTGCAGAAGCGTCGAGCCTGCGCCGACGAGCCAGCCCTTTTGCGCGTCGAGGAACGACGCGCCGAGCAGGAGATGGCGCGTCGGGACGCGCTGCCGCGCCCAACTCGCGCCGCCGTCCTCCGTGGCGAAGAGCGCGCCCATCTCGCCGAAGACCCAGCCGTGCCGCGCGTCCGCGAAGCGCACGCGCGCAAGAACTATGTCCACGTCCGGCCCGCTCAAAACGTCAACGCGCTTCCAAGTCGCGCCGCCGTCCGTCGTCTTCAAAAGGTAAGTGCGCGCCTCTTCCTTACGCATCGGCATGTAGACGCTGCGCTCGCATAAGGCCCAGCCCGTCTCCGCGTCCGTGAAGTGAACGTCGCGCATCGCGTCCTCGGTCGGCGGACGCCTAAGCTCCCAACGCGCGCCGCCGTCCGTGGTCGCCAGCAGCGCGCCCTTTCCCCCGACGGCCCAGCCGCGCGACTCGTCCACGAAGAAGACCGCGCGCAGCCAAGCGAACGAGCCGGACTTCTGTTTCGTCCAAGCAGCTTGGGCAGGCGAGAAGGCGAAAAGCAGGAGCAGGAGGCAGGAGCAGACGGCAGGAGCAGACGGCAGACGACGGACGACGGACGGCAGACGGCGGTGCGTTGTCGCTCTCAACAATCTCAAATTTGAAATTTGAAACCCCATCTCGACGACTGTCTCCTGCTCCTGCCGTCTGCCTCCTGCCCCTGCCTCCTGTCCCTCAGAATCCGCCGGTGAAGACGCGCATGAAGTTGACGACGGGGAGGAGGCCGAGAATTTCCTTGACCGTCTTGTACTTGTTGCCGGGGACGAAGATTTGATCGCCGGGGCGAAGGAAGTAGCTATCGGCCTCAATCCCTTTTTCAATCTTGGCGATGTCAACCACCTTGCGCTCCATGATGCGGTCAACGTTCCAGTGAAGCACGACCACCTGCTTCTTGCCCGTGGGCAGGATGCCGCCCGCCTCCGTTAGAGCCTCGTAGACGCTCACGCGGCGGTTCAAAAGACGTATGCCGGGCTGCGCCACGTCGCCGACGACGCCGTAGCGTTGCGATACCGCCTTGTCAAGCGTGACCTTAACCTTCGGGTCAATGATGTACTCGTCGAGAAGCTGTGCGATCTCTTCTCTCACCTGCCGCGTGGTCTTGCCGACGACGTGTATGCCTTCGGGGGAGAAGAAGTAATCAATGCGCCCGTCGGGAGGGACGGTGATGTTCGGCACCGAATACTTGTCGAGGCCGAAGACCGAGATCGAGATCACGTCTTCGGGGCCGAGCAGGTAAGTGGTGAAGAAGTTGTTGTACGATGGAATCGCGCCGTCGGCTTCCTCGCTCATCCCTTCGCGCCGGTTGACGATGGATTGTTCCGGCACGCCCGGTCGCGCGGCGGTCGCGTCGTCCGGCTCAAGCCGCTCTTTCGTCTCGATCTTCTGCGCGGGCGGGCGTTTGTCGTCCGCCTGCTTCTGCTTCTGCGCGAAGGCCGCGGGCTGCGCGAGCAGCAGTAGCGCGAGCGCGGCGACGGCTGCGAGTTTCGGATTCGACTTCATAACACTAAAACCTCCAATGACAACTTCCGGGGCGGTCAGTTTTTCTTTGCGAGCTGAGTGCCGAGTGAGAGGCAGTTCACCGCCGCAGGCGCAGAGGGCGCGGAGGGGGCGCAGAGATTTTGTATTTCTCTGCGTGAACTCTGCGTCCTCTGCGCCTCTGCGGCGAGTCCTGTTATTCATAAAGCTCAACATGCGAAATCAAACGTCCTCATGTCCCGCGACCGAAGAGGATCGTCTTCACGGTCTCGAACAGGATGACTGCGTCGAGCACGAGGCTCTGGTTCTTGATGTAGTACAGGTCGTACTGCAACTTCTGCCGCGCGTCCTCGACCGACGCGCCGTAGGGGTACTTGATCTGCGCCCAGCCCGTAAGGCCCGGCGGAATTAAATGGCGCTGCTCGTAGAAAGGAATCTCCTCGGCGAGCTGCCGGACGAAGTGCGGGCGTTCGGGGCGCGGGCCGACGAAGTTCATCTCGCCGCGCAGGATGTTCCAGAACTGCGGTATCTCGTCCACGCGAATCTTGCGTATGACGCGGCCCACGCGCGTCGTGCGCTCGTCGCCCTCCTTGCTCGCCCACACGGGGCCGTCCTTCTCCGCGTCCGTACGCATCGAGCGGAACTTGTAGAGCTTGAACGCGCGCCCGTTCTTGCCGACGCGCTCCTGCGAAAGCACTGGGCCGCGCGAGTCGAGCTTAATCAGAATCGCCGTGAGCAGTGCGATGGGGAGCGACGCGAGACTGCCGACGAGCGCCACGGCCCTGTGAACGACGGCGCGGAGGCCGGCGCCCACGCGCCCCTGACGCCCGCGCCCTGAAAAGATGAGCCATGAAGGGCGCATCATGTCGAGCGAGACGCGCCCCGTCAGGCGCTCGTAAAACGACGCGCCCTCCTCGATGGCTACGTCGCCCGAAAGGCTCAAGTCCAAAAGCTGTTGAGTCGGGAACTGCCCGCGCCGCTCGCCTAAAGAGACAACGATGCGGTTGATGCCTTCGCGCCGGACGACGGCGTGCAAATCTTCCGTCAGACCTATGACGCGCGGATTGATGATGCTCTGACCGATCAGTTCGGGCTGGTTGTCAACGAAGCCGACGATGCGGTATCCGGCGTCGCGACGCTCAAGGACTTCGCGCGCGACCTCGATGGCCGACGCGCCTGAGCCGACTATCAGAATTTTCTCGCCGACGTTGGGGTGGCCTAAAAGCCAGTGCGCGGCCACTCTCCACACGACCATCAGCGCGAGCGCGAGCGGGAGCGCGATCAAAGAGACGCCGCGCCCGATCATCAGCACCGGCACGAGGTACATCGCTATCGCCAGTGCGATCCAAGCGAGGCCGAGCGCCTGCACGAGCCTCAGCACCAGCTCGCGTCGGTCGTGCATGACGACGAAGTCGTAAAGGTCGTAGAGGTAGAACGCGGCGAGACAGAACGCGGTGACGAGCGCGGCCTTCAGGAAGCCCTGCTTCTCGCTCAGCTCCGTGTAGGCGTCGAGCCAGCCCAGACGCAGGTAGGCCGCCGTCACCATCGCGAGGAAGATGAGCAGAGCCTCCGCGATGATGAGCAGCAGTGTCCGAACGTTTATGCGCGTCGAAGCCAAGCGGACTTCACTTCTCCTTACTTCTTCCGGGCGAGCCTTACGACTCCTTCTTCTCGACTGACGCCTCCTCGCGCGCGCCTTCCATCGTGCGCCGCGTCGAGTAGCGACGGTAATAGTAGTTCTGCTCGCTGAGTTGCTCTTCCGAGCCGTTGAGGACGACGCCGAGTATGCGCTCGCGCGGTAGCGGCTCAAGGAGTCGTTCGAGCGCGGCGCAGCGCGTCTTGCCCGCGCGAGCGACGATGAGCGCGCCGTCGGCGCGGCTTATAAGCACCGCCGCGTCCGTGAAGATGCCGAGCGGCGGCGCGTCAATGATGATGTAGTCGAACATGCGACGCGCTTCGCGCAGGACGGCGTTGAACTTCGGGCCGGAAAGAATCTCGGCCACGTCGTCGCGCGCGGTGCCGCCGGGCAGAAGGTGCAGGCCCGCAGGCTCAAGCCGCACGATTGACTCTTCGAGCGTCGCTTCGCCCGCGAGGACTTCCGAAAGTCCCGTCGGCGCGTCGAGTCCGAGGTAGTCGGCGCAGCAGGGGTTTCGCAAGTCGCCGTCAATGAGGAGCGCGCGCACGCCGTCGGTTTGCGCGAGCAGCCAAGAGAGATTGATTGACGTTAAGGTTTTGCCTTCCATCACGCCCGCGCTCGTGATGACGAACGCCTGCATCTTCTTTCGCTCGCCCGCGTGCAGGATGCGCGTGCGGAGCGAACGAAAACGCTCGGCGTGGCCGGAGCGCGGTTGCGTGATGGCGACGAGATGTGGTTCGACGCGCGCGGCGGAGATGTCAAGGCTGACAAACTCCGGCGTGCGCGCCGAACCGGCAGCGCCCAAAGTTGCCCCAGCAGCACGCGAAGCCTGCCCCCCGGAGAGTGCCGACCCGGCGGGTGTCCCGGTGTGCTCATTGGACGCTGAAACGTGCGCCGCTTCCGGCGCGTTGAAGTGTCTGGACGACTGGAAGAGGAATTCGGGCGAGGCGGCGGCGGGCGAGGCGGCGGCGGGCGAGCCGCTCGCCGCGCGCGAGCCGTTGGACGGCGTCGCGGCGGCCGCCGTCGCTTCGTGCTCCGGCCCGCCTTCGTGACGGCCGTTCGGCGGCTGAGGCGGGGCGGCGGGCTCGACCGCCTTCTCGACCTCGGCCCGCGCCTCCGGCCCCGCGCCGTTTCGTTTCGCCTGCGCGCCGTTGGTTTCGGCGGCGCGCTTCAGTGCCTC
>DASQLL010000569.1:0-2517 GCA_035630035.1 Pyrinomonadaceae bacterium
GAGGAGCGTTTCCTGCGCGGCGTGCAGCGCAACATACGCACGCGCGTGCTGGCCGGACTCTACACGAACCTCAAGATGATCTTCGTCGCGGGCTACTCGCGCACCTTGCGCGTGGGCGAGCTTTACGAACGCGAGCTTTACTCCGAGGTCGAAGACGGCGACGACGGCAAGAGTCCCGTCACGGGGCCGCGCTGGCTTCGCTGGCTGCCCGCTTGGTTTGCGCGCCTATGCGGCTTGAAGAGGGAAGACCGCTGGCTCGCGAAGCTACAGATTCATCCGAAAGGCGACGGCGGCGTGCGCGACGAGGGCTTCAGGCCGCGCGACGACAACTGGCGTCGGACGAACAAAGCGCCGATCCTCATACTCAACGCGACCACGCTCAACACGGGCCACACGTGGCAGTTCACGACCTCTTACATGGGCGAGCCGCCCGCGCCCATCAACGCGAAGGTGGATTGCAACTATCGCTTGCGGCGCGTCTACTACAAAGACGTGCCGCGCAAGTTCTCGCCCGTCCGCCTCGGCCACGCCGTCGCCGCCTCTTCGTGCGTGCCCGGCCTGTTCGAGCCTCTGATACTCGACGACCTCTACCCGGACGGCGACGGCAAGCGCAGGATCAGCGTCCGACTCGTTGACGGGGGCGTCTGCGACAATCAGGGCATCGGGAGTCTTCTGGAACAGGACTGCACCGTCATGCTCGTCAGCGACGGCAGCGGGCAGATGGACGCAGAGGACATTCCGAGCGCGGGACTGCTGGGCGTACCGCTTCGCTCGAACAGCATTCTTCAGGCGCGCGTGCGCGAGGCGCAGTACGGCGACATCGCCTCGCGCCGCAGCTCCGACGTTCTGCGCGGGCTGATGTTCGTGCATCTCAAACAAGACCTTGAGAGCGCGGCGCTCGCTTGGCGCGACTGCCCGCCCGAATTGAAGGAGTCGGATTTCGAGAAGGATTTGAGCGCGGGCGCTAAAGGCGTGACCACCTACGGCGTCGCCTCCGACACGCAGATGCGCCTCGCAGCCGTCCGCACAGACCTCGACTCGTTCTGCGACGCCGAAGCCTACGCCTTGATGGCGAGCGCATACCGCATGACCGCGCGGCAGTTCAGAGGGAAAGAGCCTTGCATCGCAGGCTTCGACGCGGACGCGCGCAAGGAGACGTGGCGTTTCAACGAGATCGCAGAAGCCCTGACGCCGCGCGGCGGCAAACGTGAGCAACTTAATAAACTGCTCACCGCGAGCAGCAACGTGCCCTTCAAAATCTGGAAGCTCTGGACGCCGCTCATCATCCTGAAGTGGGCGCTGGTCGCGGGTCTCGTCGCCGGCATAGTCTGGCTTTTCTACAGCCGTTGGGGCGCGGAGCTACTCCCGCAGTCGGTTTACGAATGGGCGCACGCGAACCTGACCTTCAAGAGCGTCGCAACGTTCGTCGGCTGGACGGTCTTCTTCGCAATTGTCGCCGCCGCCGTCAACGCCGTGGTCGGCGTGGCGCGAGGCAAGTACGTGCTGCGCGCAATCCATTGGCGCGAGACGCTCAAGGACATCGCAATCGGCATCGGGATGAGCGTCGCGGGCTTCGCCGTAGCGCGTCTTCACCTGCACGTCTTCGACAAGCTCTACTTGTGGTACGGCGGGATGAAGAGATTCAAGTAGCATCGCCTTAAACTGGGAGCGCGGGCATCCCTGCCCGCGTTGAGCGCGTCAGCGCGAAAAGAGATGCGCTGAAGCTCACTCCTGAGTGGAAGCGAAAGGTTAGAAGCGTGCAGTGGCACGCTTTGGCGGGCAGGGATGCCCGCGCTCCCAGCAGTCGCTTGTTTGCGCGGACTCGGACGCGCTCGCTATAATGGCTCGTCGAAAGAATTGACCGCGGATGGAAGCCGGCGAGGCGAGGAGCAACGAGCGCGTGAAGACCCCCGAACCCGCATGTAGCAGCACGCCGGAAGGCGCGGGCCTCCGCGTCGAGCATCTGCCGTTCGAGCTGATCCCGCATCAATCGAAACTCTTCCTCGACTATCTCAAAGACCCTACGGCCCTCCGGCGCTTCTACCCCGAAGCCGTCCGCTTCCATTACGAATTGGACGCACGCGCGCCGCGCGTTCTCGCCAACCACACGACAGACCGAGACGCCCTGTGCGACGCGCTCGAAGCGTTGAACGCTTCTTGGGGCGCGGGCGCAGAAACGCTTGAGAACGTCCGACGCCTTCGCTCTCCGAGCGCGGTCGCGGTCGTCACAGGTCAGCAGGCGGGACTGCTTACGGGGCCGCTCTACACGCTCTACAAGGCTCTCTCGGCGGTGAAGCTCGCCGCGTGTCTTTCGTCGCGCGGGACTGAAGCCGTGCCCGTCTTCTGGATAGCGACGGAGGATCACGACTGGGAAGAGGTTAGCTCGGCGCAGGTCATCGCGTGCGACGGAAGGCTCGCGGGAATAAGCGTCCCCGAAGAGCTTCACGCGGAGGGCGCGCAGGTCGGCGGAGTCGTGCTTGACGCGAGCATCGAAGAAGCGACGAAGCGTCTGTTCGA
>DASQLL010000570.1:0-4577 GCA_035630035.1 Pyrinomonadaceae bacterium
CTCTTTGCCGAGGCGTCGGTGATCGCGACGCTCTGCCTCCTCGCGCTGCTTCGTCCAAGCGTCAAGCTCTTCCTGCGTGGCGAAGGCCGTGCCGTAGATGCGCTGCATCTGTGCGCGCTCGGCGTCGCCCATCCAGTATGCGCCGGAGAGCGAGAGGAGCTTGAACGCCTTCAGCTTATTCGTGTTCGGCACGTGCGGGCCGAGGCAGAAGTCTATGAACGGCGAGCCGTCAATGTAATAGACGCTCACGCGCTCGCCCGCCTTGCTCTCTATCAGCTCGCGCTTCAAAGGCTCTTCGCGCTCGTCGAAAATCTTGAGCGCGTCCGCCTTCGCGATCTCTTCGCGGCGGTACGCGAGGTTTCGCTTTGAAAGCTCGCGCATGCGCTTCTCAATGACGGGCAGGTCTTCGTCCGTGAGCGCGCGCGGCGCGATAACGTCGTAGAAGAAGCCGTAGCGCGGGTCTTCAAGGAGCGCGGGGCCGATGCCGAGCTTCGTCCCGGGAAAGAGGTCTAGCACGGCGGCTGCGAGAAGGTGCGCCGTCGAATGGCGTATAACGTCGAGGCCGCCTAATGTGCCGGGCAGCACAGGCTCTATCTCGATTGATTGACCGTTCGACGCCGCCTCGTCCAGAGGGAACGTCAAATCAACCTCGCGCCCGTTGACCTTCGCGGCGAGCGCATGCTTTGCCGCGTCGCGGTCAATACGCTTGAGCGCGTCGGCCACGGTCGCGCCCGCGGGCACTTGCGCCGAGCCGCCGCCATTAACTTTTACGTTTATCTCACTCATCACATTCGCCTCCCCGCTTCGGCTAAGACTCGAAAGTCGCGCGGCACGCACGGGCCGCAATCGCTCGAACGACTGGAGACCCGCGCGTAGGCGTTTGGCCTAGCGGGAAGAAGCGTCAACCCGGATTTGTAGTCCCACGTAGGGGGAATTAAATCAGATCGGATTCGACAGAAGCGCCCCTTGCCGCCGAGGCCCCGCCGTTTTTGCCGGCGGGCATCCAGCGTCAATTAAAATCGAAACGTAGTTCGCGTTCGCGTTAACATCGTTTCAGGCAAAGGGACTTACGGAGCTAGTGTCGAAAATTTGAAAAGGGCGGGCGCGGCGTTTAGGCCGCCGAGACCTTGCCCCGTCAAACCAACTTCAGAGAACGCCACTCAAAAATTCGTAACCGTTCTTGAAGGTAAAATTTAACCAATATGGCCGGATAAGTCAATTTCATACGAGACGGGTGCAGGGTCTATCTATACTTGAGCTTGGGTGTAGGACAATTCACCGCAGAGGCGCAGAGGACGCGGAGGGGGCGCAGAGGATTGAACTCTCTCTGCGCCCCCTCCGCGTCCTCTGCGCCTGCGGCGGTGAGTCTCTATCTGCTTTACGCTCAAGAGTGAAAACACTAAAGCGAAATTGATAAGCCCGCGCGCAGTCGTTTATAATCCCCTTCGTCCGATGGAAAGATGATCGAACAAAGCGATAGAAAAGTTCCCCTGTGACCATCCCCTCACAGCAAGAAGTCACCAGACTGCTCGTGCGGTTGACCGACGGCGACCGCGGCGTGCTGGACGAACTGTTGCCGCTCATCTACGGCGAGCTGCGAAAGCTTGCCTCGAACTATCTACGGCGCGAGCGCTCCGGCCACACCTTGCAGGCGACCGCGCTCGTCCACGAAGCGTACCTTCGGCTCGTGGATCAGAATCAGGTTCAGTGGCAGAACCGCGCGCACTTTTTCGGCGTCGCCGCGCAGATGATGCGCCGCATACTCGTTGACCACGCGCGCGCGCACGACGCCGACAAGCGCGGCGGCGAATTTCAGAAGCTCTCGCTCGATGAGAATCTGGACGTTTCGGGCGACGACAAGGACTTGAACCTCGTCGCGCTCGACGACGCGCTCAACCGCCTCGCCGAGCTTGATCCGCAAAAGTCGAAGATCGTCGAGCTGCGATTCTTCGGCGGCCTCTCCGTCGAAGAGACCGCGGAAGTCCTCGGCGTTAGCGCCCCCACCGTCAAGCGCCAGTGGCGCATGGCGAAGGCTTGGCTCTACGGGCAAGTTAGTAAATTGTAAATGGTAAATGGTGAATAGTGATTGAATGTCGCTCAAGTTGAGCGGCAACTGCTCAAGCCGGATAGCGCTCAACGACCATTCAGCATTTACCATTTACCATTCACCGCTTTTATGTCCCCCGAACGCTGGAAACAAGTCGAAGAGGTGTTTCAGTCGGCGGTAGATTTGCCGCAGGCGGAGCGTCGCCGATTCATCGCGGGGGCGTGCGAGGGCGACGAGACGCTGCACGAGCAGGTCGCGGCGCTCGTGGCGCAGTACGAGGCGGCGGGCGACTTCATCGAGGAGCCTGCTGTCGGCGCGGGCATCCTCACGCCGCACATTGACCCTCACACGACGACGCCGATGATCGAATCCGAGCTTGACCCGGCCATCGGGCGGCGCATCGGCGCTTACAAAGTCGTGCGCGAGATCGGGCGCGGCGGAATGGGCACGGTCTATTTGGCCGAGCGCGCTGACAGCGAGTTCCGCATGAGCGTCGCCATCAAGCTCATCAAGCGCGGGATGGACACAGACTTCATACTCCGTCGCTTCCGCAACGAGCGTCAGATTCTCGCAACGCTCGATCATCCATACATCGCGCACCTTCTGGACGGCGGCACGACGGACGACGGCCTCCCCTACTTCGTCATGGAGCACATCGAGGGCTTGCCCGTCTATCGCTACTGCGACGAGCGCAAGCTCACGGTGGCCGAGCGCCTGAGACTCTTCAAATACGTCTGTGAGGCGGTTCATTACGCGCACCAGCAGCAGGTCATACACCGCGACATCAAGCCCTCGAACATCCTCGTCACGCCTTCGGGCGTTCCGAAGCTTTTGGACTTCGGCATCGCGAAGCTCCTGAACCCCGACTTCGCGGGGGAGATAACGCTCGACCCGACGGCGACGGCCATGCGCCTGATGACGCCTGAGTACGCCGCGCCCGAACAGGCGCAGGGGCAGCCCGTCTCGCCCGCGACCGACGTTTACAGTTTAGGTGTGCTGCTCTACGAACTGCTCACGGGTCATCGTCCGTACCGTCTTCGCAACCGCTCGCCGCACGAGATGGCGCGCGTCATCTGCGAAGAGGAGCCGGCGCACCCGAGCGTCCGCATCACAAGCCCCGAAGACCTCCTGCCCGCGTACCCCGAAGGCGCGGATCACGAGACGCTCAACTACCTCTACTGGTGCCGCGGCGCGACCGTCGAGACGCTGCGACGCGAGCTTGCGGGCGACCTCGACAACATCGTTATGAAGGCTCTGCGGAAAGAGCCGCGCGAGCGTTACCAGTCGGCTGAAGAGATGCGCGACGACATCGCAAGCTTCCTCGAAGGCAAGCCCGTCAGCGCGCCGCCCTTCTTCTCTCCCGGCTCTCGAAAAACCTCCCCGCGCGCCGACGACACGGCGGACGAGACTTCGCTCGCAGTCCTCCCGCTCAAGATTCTCGACTCGCCCGACGGCGACGACGCGGGCTTCGACTACCTCGGCGTCGGACTGGCCGACGCGCTCATCACTCGTCTGGGAAGCCTTCGCCGTTTCACCCTGCGCCCGACGAGCAGCGTCGTGCGCTACGGCGGGCCTGACTCAGACCCTATAACCGCGGGGCGCGAGCTTGGCGTCTCGTTCGTCCTCGAAGGGCGCGTCCGGCGCATCGGCGAGCGCATACGCGTCAACATGCAACTGCTCGACGTGCGCGCAGGCTCCGCGGTCTGGGCCGGGCAGTTCAACGAAGACTACGCCGACGTGCTCAGGCTCGAAGACTCGATCTCCGGGCAGGTCGCCGAAGCGCTCATCCCGCAACTCACGGGCGGCGAGCGCGTGCGGCTCGCCAAGCGCGGGACGGACAACGCCGAGGCCTATGAGGAGTACATGCGCGGGCGCTACTACTGGAGCGCGCTCAACGAAGAAGGCTTCGCCAAAGCTCTCGTGCATTTCAGTCGCGCGGTCGCGCTCGACCCCGACTACGCGCTCCCGCACGCGGGGATTGCCGACTACTACAACCTGATCGGCGTCTACGCCGTCCTTCCCTTCGCGGACACATCGGCGGCTGCGCTTGAGGCGGCGCGCAAGTCTGTCGCGCTCGACCCCGCGCTCGCCGAAGGCTACGCCGCGCTCGGCTTCGCGACGCTCACGCACGACTTCGACTGGGAAGGGGCGGAAGCGCACCTTCGTCGCGCGGCGGAAATCAATCCAAACTACGTGACGGGCCGCCTCTGGCTCTCGTACTTCCTCGGCATGGAGGGCCGCTTCGATGAAGCCATCGCGGGCGCGCGCCGCTCCGTAGAGATCGCCCCGCTCACGCCGCTTGCGCGGCACACGCTCAACTGGACGCTCTATCACGCTCGCCGCTTCTCCGAGGCCATCGCCTCCGCGCGCATACTCGTCGCGAACGAGCCTGCATACGGACTCGGCCACCTCATCCTCAGCCTCTCGATGTCGAACACGGGGCTGCACGACGAGGCCGTCGCGGAATGCGAAAAGGTCGTCGAGCTACTCGGCAGAACCCCCTACCCGCTCTCTTGGCTCGCGTCCGTTT
>DASQLL010000571.1:0-8824 GCA_035630035.1 Pyrinomonadaceae bacterium
CACGGCTCGCGCCGTGGGCTAATACTCTTACGCCGCTACGTGGCTGAGAATTGTTAACTCGTGACCTACATCTTCGAGCCGCATTCGGGGCAGAACTTCGGACTCCCTTCGGGCTGGTGGCCGCAGCACGAACAGCTCGCGCGTGGTGGCGCGGTCGGCGAGCCGCACTCCGGGCAGAATTTCGCCCTGCCGACCTCCGCGCCGCAACCCCCGCACTTGGGGCTTGCCGAAGACGCTTGTTGCTGCGACGCCGTGGGCGCTTGCACGGTCGCGCCCGCGCTCATGTCTACGCCGGAGACGTAGTCGGTGGCGCGCGCCTTCTCTTGGAGCTGCTCGCGCGCGGCGTCGGCCTTCGCTTGCGCGTGCGAAGAGGCAAGCTCCTCCTTGAAGTCGGGCGCGCAGCCCTCACACTGTCCCGCCGACGCGTTCCAGCAGACTTCTGGGCAGACCCACCTGCCGCAACGCGAGCATTGATGAAAATGCGTCTTGCCCTCTTCGACCGCCGTCTGCAAAGCCTCGTCGTGCGCCTTGCCGCCGACGGCGCGCTGAACCTCGTATGCGGAGTTGCCCGCGGAGCTGAGCCAGCCGCCGAAGATGTCGCCAGCCGCGCGCAGAAGCGATCCGGCGGTGCCCGTCAGCGACGGCTGGAAGCGCGACATGTAACCGTTGCCGCACTTGTCGCAGTGGAACTTGAACTGATAGCCCTTGTCCGTCGAAAGGTCGTCGTAGTTACTGACGAATTGAATCATCCCCATTGAAGCAAGCCTCCCGTTCTTGAATCGTAAAACGTGAGCCGCGAAATCGTCAACGGCGAATAGTGTTGACTTTCCCCTGCACAGAGGTTTACGTTGCACGCCGTCGCCCGTTGCTCGCGGCCCTTATCGCTTAGTCGCTTGAGACACTCTTCTCTTACGCCGTTCAAGGACTATGAAGGCAAAAACAAAACTCCTCAGAGCCTTATCCATTCTGGCCGCGCTGGCCTGCGCGCTCGCGCTCCCGCACGCTCCTTCATCTTCCGCGCAGCTAAACAGCCGCGGCCTCAACATCAAGGCTGAGGACGGCAAGGACATAAAGCTCTACGACAAAAGCTACGCGCTTGTCATCGGCGTCAGCGACTACGCCGCCGGGTGGCCGAAGCTTCCGGGCGTGAAGAAGGATATAGAGGAGGTCGCGCGCGCTCTCGAAAGCCACGGCTTTCAAGTGACGAAGGTCGAGAACCCCGACTCGGCGCAACTAGACAAAGCCTTCAAGACCTTCATAGACCTGTACGGCCTCGGCGTCGAGAACCGTCTGCTCTTCTACTTCGCCGGGCACGGCCACACCGTCAAGCAGTCCTACGGCGAAGAGATGGGTTACATCGTCCCTGTGGACGCACCGAACCCTACGCGCGACCCCGCGGGCTTCATGTCGAAGGCGATGGACATGCAGCAGATGGAACTGTACGCGCGACGCATCCAGTCCAAGCACGCGCTCTTCCTCTTCGACAGTTGCTTTTCGGGCGCGCTCTTCGCGCTCTCGCGTGCAGTGCCCGACAGCATCGGCTACAAGACCGCTCGGCCCGTCCGCCAGTTCATCACTTCGGGCAGCGCCGACGAGCAGGTGCCCGACCAGAGCATCTTCCGCCGCCAGTTCGTCGAGGCCATCGAAGGCGAGGCCGACGGAAACCGCGACGGCTACGTGACGGGGACGGAACTCGGAGAGTTTCTGCAAGACAAGGTCGTCAACTACTCGCGCAACGCGCAGCACCCGCAGTACGGCAAGATCAGAAACCCCAACCTCGACAAGGGCGACTTCGTCTTCGCGCTGCCGAAGAAGACCGCGCCGCCCGCCGTCGCAGTCAAGCCGAATACGAGCGAGCCTGCATCGCCCGCGCCCGCGCGCGTTGACCCCGTGACTGTTGAGCTTGCCTTCTGGGACGCGATCAAGAGCAGCAACGATCCGGAGGATTACAAAGAGTACTTATCGAAATATCCGAACGGGCAGTTCGCCGGCATCGCTCGCAGGCGAGCGCAGGCAACGGCGGAGGCGGGTGATGCGTCGGCGAAAAACGTCCGTCCAAATGATTCGTCCGGCGTGGCGGAATCCGTCACCTTCTTCCCCATCCGCGTCCACGTCCGAGCCGACAATGCCAACAACGGCTGGACGGATAGCGGCATCTTTCTATCCCGCGGCCAGAAAGTTCGTATCACGGCCACTGGCCGCATCTCGCTTGGCAAAGGGCGTTTCTCAACGGCGGCGGGACTGCCGCTTCTGATGGACACGCAGAAGTTGATACCTACAGCGCCGACGGGAGCGCTCATCGCCGTTATCAGTGACGACAACAATGATTTTATCTTCATCGGCGCAAGTGGTGAGTTCGTCGCACAGAGAGATGGGCGTCTGTTCCTCGGCGTCAACGAAGGCAACCTAGACGACAACTCAGGCACATACGATGTGTTAATCGAAGGCGCGGCGGTGACGCCGTAAAAGCGAGTTAGGGAGTCATGCAAAAATCCCTTCTAGTCATCCTCCCGTTTGGCTTCCTGCCAGAGTTCTTCCATCTCTTCTAACGTCGCCGCGTCGAGCGTGCGACCACGCGCTTTGAGTCCTTGCTCGATGTGGCGGAAGCGTCGGCGGAATTTGCGGTTGGTGAGTTTGAGGGCGGCTTCGGGTTCGACCGAGAGGTGGCGCGCGATGTTCGTGACGGCGAAGAGGAGGTCGCCCAGCTCTTCGCGGACGCGCTGCTGTTCGGCCTCGGCTTGCGGGCCTGCTTCCTTGTGCTCGCGTATGGCGACGCGCAGCTCGTCAATCTCTTCGTGCAGTTTGTCGAAGATGTCTTCGACCGATTGCCAGTCGAAGCCGACGCGCGCGGCCTTCGTCGCGAGCTGGTGCGCTTCCATGAGCGCGGGCGTCTTCGGCGAGACGCCGTCGAGTAGCGAAGCGTCATCGCCCGCCTTGTCTTTGCCAGCCGCGCGCTTCTCCTCGGCCTTCATCGTTTCCCAATTACGCAAAAGCTCCTCGTTGTCGCGCACCGATACGTCGCCGAAGACGTGCGGGTGTCGCCTGACCATCTTCGTGTGAATCGCGTCCGTCACGTCTTCAATCGTGAACTCGCCTAGCTCGCTTGCGACCTGCGCGTAGAAGACTATCTGGAAGAGAAGGTCGCCCAGCTCCTCGCGCAAGTTTTCGGGCCGCCCCTCGCGCGCCGACTCGACGGCCTCGAAGGCTTCGTAGGCTTCTTCCAAGAGCATCGGGGCGAGCGTGGCGTATGTCTGCTCACGATCCCAAGGGCACCCTTCGGGCGAGCGCAGGCGCGACATCAGTGCGACGAGGTCGTTAAAGTTTGCCGGCATGTTTCGCTTAGGAGTTCAAGGTTCAAAGTTCAAGGCTCAAAGTTCAAGGCTCAAGGTCAACGTCCAAAACGCCATTAAACTTTGAACTTTGAACCTTGAACTTTGAACTTAAAGTTTCGGCTATTATGTCAGAAACTATCCGCCGCGTTTAGCGGCGCGGTCGCGGAGAAGGTTTGGGGGATACAAGCTCAAGTCAGTCTAAGCCGCCACAGGTCGTAGGCTATCGCGGGCGGCTCGCGCCGTCGCCGACGGGCCTGTTGCACCTCGGCCACGCGCGAACGTTCTGGACGGCCTACGAGCGCGCGCGTGCGCGGGGCGGCGCGCTCGTCTTGCGTAACGAAGACCTCGACCCGCAACGCTCGCGCGCGGAGTTCGTCGCGGCGATGCTCGAAGATTTGCGTTGGCTCGGCATCGAGTGGGACGAAGGGCCGGACGCCCCCGGCGCGTTCGCGCCATACACGCAGAGCGAGCGGCGCGGCGTCTACCTCGAAGCGTGGAGACGTTTGCTCGCGCGCGGCCACGTCTATCCGTGCTACTGCTCGCGCCGCGACATCGCGCGCTCGGCGCAGGCTCCGCACGAACAGCAGCAAGGCGCGGACGACGAACCCGTGTATCCGGGCACGTGTCGTCCGCCCTCGGACGCGAAGCCCTATAACGCGGACGCGCCCGCCGGACTGAACTGGCGTTTCCGCGTGCCCGACGGCGCGGAGGTCGCCTTCAACGATTTGAAGCAGGGGCGGCAACGCTTCGTCGCCGGTAGCGACTTCGGCGACTTCGTCGTGTGGCGGCGCGACGACGTGCCCGCATACCAGCTCGCCGTCGTCGTTGACGACGCGCTGATGCGTATCACGGAGGTCGTCCGCGGCACGGACTTGCTCAAGTCAACGGCGCGGCAGATTCTGCTCCAGCGCGCTCTGGACTACGCGACGCCCGATTACTACCACTGCGAACTCATCCTCGATGAGCGCGGCCTGCGTCTCGCAAAGCGACACGACTCGCTCTCGCTGCGCGCCCTTCGCGCCAACGGAGTCTCGCCGGAAGAGCTGCGCGCACGCTTTCGCTCGGACGCTCTTTAAAAAGAGCGCGGCTCGTAACGCTAAAGCTGCGCTTGGTGCGCGAGAGGCTTTCTTGCGACGGCGCGGACGGGGGTGCTACCATCCGTCCATCAGCATTCAAACGAAAAACTAAATTCTTTACGCCCGCCTCAATCGCACTTGAGGCGGGCGCGCGAGTGAGCCGAATATGAGCGAAGAGAAGCCCACTTTCAAAGTCACAGACCGACGCCTTTTCAACTCCGACGGTACGCCGCGCGACATCGCTCGCGAGGAGGAGCCGCCGCGCCCCGAGCCGCCGGCTCCCTCGGAAGCCCCGCCGCCCGTCGCGCAGCGAGCGGAGGCGGAAGCCGCGCCCGCAGTCGAGTCCGCGCCCGTCTCGCCGGGCGAGATGGCGGAGTCGCGCGGGGCGGAGCGCGAGAGCGCGGCTGCTTACGAGCGAGAGAGAGACGCGCCGCCTGTGGCGGGCGATCCGCAAGACTTCTTCATGCTCGTCGAGTTCCTCGCCTCGTTCGCGGCGGATGCGCTCGGCATGGTCAACCATCCGGGCGGCGGCGGCGTCAACCTACAGCTCGCGCAGCAGTGCATAGACATGCTCGGCACGCTGCACGCCAAGACGCACGGCAACCTCTCCGGCGAGGAGCAGCAGTTCCTCGACATGATCCTCTCGCAGCTACGCATGCAGTACGTCTCGCTCACGACCGCGCCGCGTCCCCCACAGGGCGGGCGCGGCTTCACGGGCGGCGACATCACGGGCGGGAGATAAAGTCTGGAGTCTGGAGTCTGGAGTCTGAAGTCAAAACCACTTGCCTTTGACTCCAGACTCCAGACTCCAGACTCCAGACTTATGAAATTTACTCTACTCGGCACGGGCACTTCGACGGGCGTGCCTTCCATCGGTTGCGAGTGCGAGACCTGCACGTCGGATGACGCGCGCGACAAGCGGCTGCGCGTCTCGGTTCTGGTCGAGCACGACGGGCAGACGGTTCTGATTGATACGTCTTCGGACTTTCGCCAGCAGGCTCTTCGTCAGGGCATCAAACATCTCGACGCCGTGCTGATAACGCACTGCCACGCCGATCACATCTTCGGACTCGACGACATACGTCCCTTAAACTTCCGGCACGGCGCTCTGGGCCTCTACGCAAACGAGCGCGCGTGGCGCGACATACGCCGCATATTTCAGTACATCTTCGAGCCGTCGCACTTCGGCGGCGGTCTCCCGCAAGTCGTCGCGCACACCGTAGCAAGCGGCGCGCGGTTCTGCCTCGGCCCCGATTTTCAAATCACACCAATCGAGGTCATACACGGGCGGCTCCCCGTGATGGCTTACCGCTTCAACGACTTCGCATACGCCACAGACCTCAGCGAGATTCCGCCCGCGTCGCTCGACATGCTGCGCGGGCTTGACGTGCTCGTGCTCGACTGCCTGCGCGTTCGCCCGCACCCGACGCATCTTTCGCTCGAACGCTCGCTCGCATACGTCGAAGAATTGAAGCCGCGCCGCGCCTACTTCACGCACATCGCGCACGACATCAAACACGAGCGCGACTCCCGCCTGCTGCCGCCGGGCGTCGAGTGGGCATACGATGGGTTAGTGATAAGTGATGAGAGGGCTATTAGCTATTAGCTCTTAGCTTTTAGCCAAACCTAAAAGCCGCGAAGCTTCCGGCTAACAGCTAATAGCTAACGGCTAACAGCTTTACTCATCACTCATCACTTATCACTTATCACTTATGAGACTTTTCCACGGATACGAGAACGCCGAGATCGCGCGCCCGACGGTTCTGACGCTGGGCGTGTTCGACGGACTGCACCTCGGCCACCAACACGTCGTCAGCACGGTCGTCGAGCGCGCGCGCGTGACGGGCAGTGTGCCCACGGTCATCACCTTCGACCCGCACCCGCGCGCGGTGCTGCATCCTGAGTCCGCGCCGCCTCTTCTTCAGACACTCGACCAGAAGGTCGAGGCGTTCGGCGTCCTCGGCGTCGAGCAGACAATCGTCATACGCTTCACGGACGAGTTCGCGCAGGTGCGCGCCGCGGACTTCCTGCGCGACGTTGTCAACGAGCGGCTCCACGCTAAGGAGGTTTATCTCGGTCGCGGCTTCGCCTTCGGTCGCGGGCGCGAGGGCAACATCGAGCTGCTGCGAAGGGTGAGCGGCGAGCTTGGCTTCCACGCCGACGAAGCGCCGGAGGTGCGCCTGCGCGGGCATCGAATCAGCTCAAGCCGCATACGCGCGCAGCTCGCGGAGGGTCGCGTCAACCTCGCGCGCCGTATGCTCGGACGGCCCTACGGAGTCGAGGGGCGCGTCTTACGCGGCTCGGAGCGCGGCCACACGCTCGGTTTCCCGACGGCGAACCTGCGTCCCGTAAACCGCGTCATCCCGCGCGGCGGCGTCTACGTCACGGCCACTCTCATCGAGGGCGCTTGGCGCAGGAGCGTCACGAACATCGGCACGCGACCGACCTTCGAGCATGACGGCGAACCTTCCGTCGAGACGTTCGTAATGGATTGGGACGGCGATTTGTACGGCGACGTTGTGAGAGTTCGTTTCCTGCATCGCCTGCGCGACGAGCGGCGGTTCGCGTCCGTCGAAGAGCTGAAGCAGCAGATACACGCCGACGCCTCGCGCGCGCGAAATTATTTCGAGAGGGCAGGCGTTCGACGCTCGCTCTCGGTCATCTAAAGACGGGTTGCAGCAGCTTATACAGGTCAGAAACGCGACCGTCAGGGAGCGTGTCGCAGGCCGCATGTCGCAGGCCGCATCGGAGACACGCTCCCTGACGGTCGCGTTTCTGAAGGTTTGCGACAGGAACGCCATAAATTTTAACTACAGTCTTCATCGTCATGGCAGCAATCGAACCTAAAGAGATTACGCAATCATACCCACCCAGCGGCGTGCCGCGCGTCGTCGGTCTCCGGAGGGAAACGCATCTCGCGTTGGTCAAGCCCGGCGCGGACAGGAGCGTCGCGGCGTCAATCGTGCAACCGCGCGCTTTGCCGCCCGCGACACCGAGCGCGCCGCGGGAGATGCCGGCGACGGAGTCGCTTGAGTCGGAGGCCGGAGGATGGCGCGCTTGGTGGAGAACGGCGCAGATAGTGCGCGTGCTGGGCACGATGTCGCTCTACCTTCTCCTGAACGACTACGACATACGCTCAGACTTCAACCGACGCGCCGCCGGGCGCAAGCTCGAAGAGGCGCGAGCGCGCGGACGCGCGGATTACTTCAAGGCTTGGGCGCGCGACCTCGTCTTGCGTCGCGCGCTCGACCGTGCGCTTCGACTCGTGCGACTCATAGTCTTTCGCGGCGAGGAGGGAAGCGGCGCGAAGGAGCGTCAGCTCGAACGTCAGGGCGTGTGGCTCAAGGAGAACCTGATCCACTTAGGCCCGACCTTCATCAAGATCGGTCAGGCGCTCGGCACGCGCGCAGACCTTCTGCCGCTCGCGTACATCAAGGAACTCGTCAAGCTGCAAGATCAAGTCCCGCCCTTCCCGACCGCCGAAGCCTTCGCGCGCGTCGAGGCGGAACTAGGCAAGAGCATCACAGAGGCTTACGCGGAGATTGACGCGGAGCCTATCGCGTCGGCCTCGCTCGGTCAGGTCTATCGCGCGCGGCTGCACACGGGCGAAGAGGTCGCAGTCAAAGTCCAGCGGCCCAACTTGCGCGAGAAGGTCGGCTTCGATATCGCCATGCTGGGCCGCATCACGCGCTTCCTAACACGTTTCCCGCAGGTCTCCGAGAACGCCGACTGGGAGGGGATGCTCCACGAGTTCCGCGAAACGATCTCGGAAGAGATGGACTACGCGCTCGAAGGCAGGAACGCCGACCGCTTCCGCCGGAACTTCCGCGACTGGCGAGCCGTGCGCGTCCCCGTGATTCACTGGACGCACACCACGACGCGCGTCATCACGATGGAGTTCATACGCGGCACGAAGGTAACGGACTTGGAAGCCCTTCGCGCGCGCCGCATCTCGCCCGTTAAGGTCAACCGCCTGCTGGTGCGCGCGTACCTCAAGCAGCTACTCGAAGACGGTTTCTTTCACGCAGACCCGCACCCCGGCAACCTTCTCGTGATGGACACGGGGCACCTCGCCTTCTTCGACTTCGGCATGACGGGGCGCATCACGCCGCGCTTGCAGTCGCAGATGATTGATGCCTTCTTCCACGTGGTGGGCCGCGACGTTGAGGGACTGGCGCAGGACTTAATCAACCTCAACTTCCTCAAGCCCGGCGTTGACCCCGAGCGCGTCAGGCCCGTCGTCGAGGGATTGTTCCGGCACTACATCAATCTCAAACTCGGCGAGATAAACTTCAAAGAGTTGACTTACGATCTGGCGGAGGTGATGTACGACTACCCTTTCCGACTGCCCGCGAACTTCACATACATCATCCGCGCGCTGATGACGCTCGAAGGCATCGGCATCGTCACAGACCC
>DASQLL010000572.1:0-3555 GCA_035630035.1 Pyrinomonadaceae bacterium
TCCGCAATCCGCAATCCGCAATCCGCAATCGCCCCACAGGGGGGCGCGTTGACCTACCGTCGGCTACTCGCCGAGAACGCGGACTTCCGGCGTCTATGGATGGGACAGGTCGTCTCGGAGGTAGGCGACTGGCTGAACAACATCGCCGTCCTCGCGCTCGTCATACAGCTTGCGGGCGAGGGAAGCGTCGGGCTTGCGATTGCGGTCTACGCGATTGCGCGCCACCTTCCGCTGTTCCTGTTCGGCCCCGTCGCGGGCGTCATAGTTGACCGCGTTGACAGGCGGCGCGTGATGATCGCGGCAGACATCCTGCGCGCAGCCCTCGCGCTCGGCTTCCTGATAGCGAACCGCTACTCTTCGCTCGCAGCCATCTACGTCGTCGGCGCCGCGATTTTCTCGGTCTCCGCTTTCTTCAACGCGGCCAAGCGCGCCTCGATACCGAACCTCGTGAGCGGCACTGAGGAGCTTCTCGGCGCGAACTCGCTCTCGGCCTCGACGACGGCGGCGACCATCGCGGTCGGCTCCGCGCTCGGCGGCATTGCCTCGACCGTACTTGGGCGCGACGCGGTCTTCGTCCTCAACGCGCTCACCTTCCTCGCCTCGGCGGAGATGATCCGGCGCATACGCGCGCGGACAAGCCGCGAAAGGGAGACGGAGGGACGGGGAGACGGGGAGACTGGGGGACGGAAAGACGGTGAGATGGGGAGAATAGGAGAGTGGGAGACGGGGGGACTGCTTGAAGCTCGGTCGCGTTTTCAACACTCCTCGCAGCGTAACCGAGCCTCCCCGTCTCCCCGTCTCTCCGTCTCCCCGTCTGTCTTGCTCCGCGCGGCGTCCGATTTCCGAGAGGGGCTGCGTTACGTGAGGCGCGACCGGGTGCTGTCGGCGGTCTTCGTAGTCGCGGCGGGCTGGGGGTTGGGCAACGGCGCGGCGCGCGCTCTCTACAGCATCTTCGGCGCGCGTCTCGGCGAGCAGGCGGTGGAGGGGTTGGGCGCGGGGCTTCGCTCCGTCGTCGAGCGACCGACCGACTTCGGCATCTCCGCGTTGTTCGTGGCGATGGGGATCGGGGGCGTGCTGGGAGCGCCGCTCGCGCGTCGCTTCAACAGCGGGGCGGCGGGCGGGCTGGGCGCGCGCATGGGGCGTTCGCTGACGCTCGACGGGTGCGGCCTCGCGCTCTTCAGTTTGATGCCGAACCTCTGGAGCGCGGGTCTCGTCCTCATCGCGCGCGAGATGAATTTCGCCATCTGGTGGACGGCGCAGCAGACGCTCGTGATGAAGCGCACGAAGGACGCCTTCGCCGGTCGAGTCTTCGCGTCCTACGAGACGCTGACGACGCTGATGATGGTCGGCTCGATGCTCGTGTCGGGCGCGGCGGCTGACCGCGTCGGCATACGCGCGGTCGCGGCGGGCGGCGGCAGCGTGGTTATCCTTTCGGGGCTGCTCTGGTTTATCCTTCGGCGACGGAGCGAGGCGATGAAAGAATAATTAACAAGGATGGACAGGATGAGCAGGATAAGGAATTTGAAATATCAAATCCGAAATCCCAAATTCTTAATCCTGTCCATCCTGTCCATCCCTGTTAAATTATTTCATGGGTTTAAATGAAGATGACGAAGCTCTACAACGCGCGCTGGGTTCTGCCCGTGGCTTCTGCGCCAATCGAGGACGGCGCGGTCGCCGTCGAAGGCACGCGCATCGCGGGCGTCGGGGCGCGCGCGGAACTTGCGGAGAGATTCGCGGCGGCGCAAGTGGAGGACTTCGGCGAGGCGGCGATACTGCCGGGCTTCATCAACTGCCACACGCACACGGAGCTTACGGCGATGCGCGGCTTCCTCGAAGCCGAGGAAGGAAACTTCTTCGCGTGGCTTCGCAAAGTCACGGTCTCGCGGGGCGAGCGTATGACGCCCGAAGACCTCTACGCGTCGGCGGCGTGGGGCGCGGTCGAGGCCGTGCGCGCCGGGGTAACGTGCGTTGGCGACGCGAGCGACGCGGGCGCGGGCGTGATGCGCGCGCTCAGCGACGCGGGCCTGCGCGCCGTCGTTTTTCAGGAAGCGTTCGGGCCGGACGAGCGCGACGCGGCGTCGAAGTTCGACGTTGCGCGCGAGAAGATCGAGCGGCTGCGCGGGAGCGAGACCGCGCTCGTCCGGCTCGGACTCTCGCCGCACGCGCCCTACACGGTGAGCCGCCCTCTGCTCGAAATGCTCGCCGCGCTCGCCGCGTCCGAACGTCTGCCCTTGATGATGCACGCGGCGGAGTCCGAGTCCGAGCGCCTTCTCATGCTCGAAGGGCGCGGCCCGTTCGCCGAGAGCTTCGCCGCGCGCCGCGTCGCCTTCCGCTCGCCCGGCGTCTCGACCATTCACCAACTTGAGCAGACCGGCATCCTCTCGACGCGCCCGCTCCTCGCGCACTGCGTCCGCGTGGACGAGACGGACATCGCGACAATCAAAGAGCATGGCGCAAGCGTCGCGCACTGCCCGAAGTCGAACGCGAAGCTCGGCCACGGACGCGCGCCGCTCGCCGCGATGCTGCGCGCGTCCGTGACGGTCGGTTTGGGGAGCGATTCCGTGGCGAGCAACAACACTTGCGACATGCTCGAAGAGGCGCGCTTCGCCCTGCTCGCGTCGCGCGCCGCGGGCGATGCGCTCGGCGATGGGCGCATGCTCGGTGCGACCGACGCGCTTGAGATGTTGACGATGGGCGGAGCGCGCGCGCTTCACCTTGAGCGCGTGACGGGCGCGCTCGTCGAAGGTTTTGAAGCAGACCTCGCCATTGTGCGGCTCGACGCCGCGCACCAGACGCCCGTTTACGACCCCGCCGCCGCGCTCGTCTTCGCTTCTTCCGCGCGCGACGTTCTGCTCACGGTCGTCGCGGGCCGCGAGGTCTTCCGCGACGGGCGCGTGACGACCGTTGACGAAGACGAGTTGCGCGTGCGTATAAACGACATCGCGCGGCGGTTGGCGGTCGCGGCGAGTTGAAAAGACTGTGGCTCGAACTTCAAACGGACAGACGAAAAACTCCATGAACGTCTTAGTGCTCAACTGCGGCAGCTCAACCGTAAAGTTTCAGCTCATCGCGACCGATCTCGACCGCATAGCGCAGGAGACAGACGAGCGTCTGGCGCGCGGCGTCGTCGAGCGCATCGGCGGCGAGGCGATAATCACTTTCGAGGCTACGGGGAAAGAGGCTCTGCGCTCGACCGCGCCCGTGCGCGACACGCGCTCGGCGGTCGAGACGGTCATACGATGGGTGACTTCAGCCGACTCCGGCATCGAAGCCGTGAAAACGGTCGCGGACGTTCACGCCGTAGGCCACCGCGTCGTCCACGGCGGCGAGCGGTTCACGCACTCGGTGGCGATTACGGACGAGGTGTTGCGCGGCATAGAGGACTGCATCGAGCTTGCGCCGCTGCACAACCCCGCCAACATACGCGGCATACAGGCTGCGCGCGAGGTCTTCGGCGCGGGGCTGCCGCAGGTCGGCGTCTTCGACACGGCGTTTCACCAGACGCTTCCCGATTATGCGTACCTCTACGCGCTCCCCTATCAGTGGTATCGC
>DASQLL010000573.1:0-19331 GCA_035630035.1 Pyrinomonadaceae bacterium
TGAAGACGATGCGCGCGTCGGTGCTCGCGCTCGGGCCGCTCATCGCGCGCTTCGGCAAGGCGAAGGTCTCGCTCCCCGGCGGGTGCGCCATCGGCACACGCCCGATAGACATGCACCTCGAAGCTTTGAAGATGCTCGGCGCGGAGGTTCGACTCGAATCGGGCGATGTTGTGGCGCGCGCGCCCAAAGGGGGACGGCTCGCGGGCGGCGACGTGCATTTCCCGAAGGTGACGGTGACGGGCACGGAGAATCTTTTGATGGCCGCGACGCTCGCGCGCGGCACGACGCATCTGCGCAACGCCGCGTGCGAGCCGGAGATCGTAGACCTCGCAGACCTCTTGAATCGAATGGGGGCGCGCGTGCGCGGCGCGGGCACGGAGACCATAACAATCGAGGGCGTCGAAGCGCTGGGCAGCGCGGAGCATACGATCATCCCCGACCGCATCGAGACGGGAACGTTCATCGTCGCCGCTGCGATAACGAAAGGCGAGCTTGAGATTAAAGACTGCCAGCCGGAACACCTCACAGCCGTCATCTCGAAATTGCGCGAGGCCGGCGTCGAGATCGAGGAAGTCAACCCGACGACGCTCGTCGCGCGCCGCTCGGCGTCGGGCCTGAAGGCGAGCGACGTGACGACGGAGCCTTACCCGGACTTTCCGACCGACATGCAGGCGCAGTACATGGCCTTGATGACGCAGGCCGAGGGGCGAACGCGCGTCACCGAGACGATATTCGAGAACCGCTTCATGCACGCCTCCGAGATGCAGCGCATGGGCGCGGGCGTCCGCGTCGAGAGCCACAACACCGCGGTGGTCGAAGGCCCGACGGAATTGATGGGGGCGCGCGTGCAGGCGTCGGACTTGCGCGCCTCGGCCTCGCTGGTTCTGGCGGGCTTGGCGGCGCGCGGCGAGACGTGGATCGAGCGCGTCTATCACATTGATCGCGGCTACGAGAAGATCGAGGGCAAGCTCCGCGCGGTGGGCGCAGGCATTGAGCGCGTCCGCGAGTCGGTCACGGCGCAGCTCCCGCCGGTCGAGACGATCAAGGCATGACGAGGGGCGTTTAAGCGCGGCAAGCTATGGAGGCAGCGAGCGACGAAGTGAGACACGCGGCGAGAGTTCTGACGAAGGAAGAGTTGACGAGCCGTCTGCTTGCGCTCGTTCTCACAGCCGTGCTTGTGTGGCACACGGTCTTGATACCGCCGACACTTCACGCGCACGCTCGCCGCACGCGCCGCCCGTCGCACGGCGGCGAAGAGCGCGGGGCGGAGTCGCGTCGCGGCGAACTCCTCAAGGGCGCGTCGAGTGACGCGGTCGAGTCGGTTGATGATATGGACTGGCCGGAGTTCATCTGCATGGATTGAGCGCCTTCGCGCGGGGCTTCGGGATTTCCTTTGCCTTCTACAACCAAACGCGCGGCACGTTTATGGCAACACAACAGGACTGCATCTTCTGCAAGATAGTCGCGGGCGAGATTCCGGCGGCGAAGATTTTCGAGGACGAGTACGCGCTCGCTTTCCGCGACATCAACCCGCAGGCACCTACGCACGCGCTCGTCATCCCGCGCGCTCACATCGCATCGCTCGCCGACGCGAGCGAGAGCGATGAGACTCTGCTCGGACATCTCCTTCGCGTGGCCGCGCGCGTCGCTCGTGATGAAGGACACGCCGAAGGCTTTCGCACCGTCGTCAACACGGGCGCGGACGCGGGGCAGACGGTCTTTCACCTGCACGTGCACGTCCTCGGCGGTCGCAAGCTCGCGTGGCCTCCGGGCTGAGGCCGTTCTCTTTCAAGACCGCCGACGCCCTTACTTCCTAACCTCTTCGGTCGGTCTATCGTTGACGAAGACTTTCCCGTCCTCGACATGGACTGAGTCGCCCTTGCTCAACATGCCGTAGGACTTGCCGTTGACGATCAACGCTTCGTACTTGATTGTGACTTTAGTGTCGCCGCAAGTGAGGTTGTAGGTTTTGCCGCCAGTGTCTTCGTCGTTGTGAATGTGCTTGCTCACGCATCGGGGACGCACGGAGACTTTGTGCGTGCCGAGCGGGAGCGCGTCGCTGGTGTCGTGGTGCGCGCCGCAGGCGGAGAGCGCGAGCGCGCAGAAGAGCGAAAGCGCGAGGGTCTTCATAAACTGTTTACCTCATCGTTCGGATTCGTCGAAGCCCTCGCATATACGCTCCCGCGCGCGACTACGTTCCGCGCGAAAGCCGCGCCGCGCGAGACTCTCTCGCCTTCTCAGCGGCCCGCTTCCTCGGCCAGTCCCTCGCGTTCACTCGGCGGCGCGTCTTCGTTCTCTGCTTGCGCGGCACGCTCCTCCGCGCGCTGCGCGCGCTCCTCCTTGAGCAGCGAAGTCTCATACTTCACATCGCCGACGAGCGTGTCCATGATCGCTTTGGCGAAGCCGAGTATGGCCGGGCCGAGGACGACGCCGGGGATGCCGAAGGCGTAGACGCCCGCGACTAATCCGACGAGCATCCAGTAGAAGTTGAAGCGCTGTGCGGTGTGCGCCGCGAGCTTCGGGCGAAGGACGAGCGACGAGCATGCCGTCATCAGAACGCCGACGAGCAGGTAGATGCCCGCCGCGTTCGGCTCGTTGCGGAAGACCAGAAGGTAGATGCTGACGGGGATGTAGACGGCCCACTCGCCGAGCAGCGGGAAGAAGCCTATGAGGAACACGACGAGCGCGAGCGCGACGGCGAGCGGGACGCCGAAGATGAAATTTAAGACGAGTATGACGACGGCCTTGAGCGTCTGGTCAACCATCACGGCGAAGAGCGCGCCGCGCAGCGCGCCTCCGACGTTCTCGACCAAACGCTCGTAGAACGGCATGAAGTCGCCCGGAACGCGGAGCTTTATGTACGCGGCGAGCTGCCTGCGCTGCGTCAACACATAGAAGAGCGTGAAGAAGAAGATGCTGGCCGAGACGAGCAGAAGCGCCGAGCGCTTCTTAACGTCCGCGATGGCGTCGCCGGAGCGCACGATGGCTTGGCTGAAAGCGTTCTCAAGCACGAGGCGCGTGTTCTCGACCGCGACGTACTCGGAGAGCGAGCGGCTGATGCTCGCGATGATGTGCTCGCGCTGCGCTTCGTCCTGCACCGACGTGGAGTAGCCCGATATCTCGTGCCAGCCGTAGCCGACGGTCGCGGCGAGCGGGACGACGATGAGCGCGATTGTTATAAGTGCGCTCCCGGCGCGTGCGTGCAGTCGCCTTTCAAGCCACTCCTGCACGGGCAGAAGGTACACGCCTGCCACAGCGCCCAGCAGCAGCGCGACCAGAATCTCGCCGACCAGACGCACGAACAGAAAGAGCGCGAGCAGCGTCGCCGCCGCGTAGATGGCCGCGCGCTTTGCCTCGCCCACCGTCAATTCGCCCAGACGTTTCTGCTCGTCGCTCCGTGCCATGATGGCCGCAACTTTAACACGCCGCCGTGGAAAAAGACGGGGGGACGAAGAGACGGGGAGACAGGGCGACGGGGAGACGGGGCGATGGAGTGACGGACAGAGAGAAGTAGGCAGACAGATGTGCGCCATATCGCCCTGTCTCCCCGTCTCCCCCGTCTCCCCGTCGCTGCCCGTCCCGGTTTGTCTACGCGCGCAAAGACGGTTAAACTCTCCGTTTCGGTTCACACCCCATTTTCCGAGGGACTAATACAGAGGAGCTATGAGCAGTAAGATGGAAACGAGGCTGGAAGCCTTTTTGAGCGAGCAAGACGACGAGACGTGGAGGCGCGCGGTCGCCGAAATGCTGCCCGAAGTCCACGAGGTTGACAGGATGGCGACGCAAATCTGGTTTCACTTCTTCCCGCTCGTTCTGCTGCGCGCATTCGAGGCGGCGGAAGACCCCGCGAAGCTCGCGCAGGAATTGTTGATGCAGGGCAAGTGGTTTCTGCGCGACCAGATTGATTCGTCGCACACGTTCCTCTACGGCCACCGCTTCTGGTCGGAGGTAAAACAGGCCGTCATCGCCGAAGCGGAAGCGGACGACGTGAGCGAAGGCCGCTCGCTCGCCGATGTGATTCGCGGCGTCGCTGCGCGCGCGTCGAAAGCGAGCAAGGTTGACGCATCGCTCGTCGCGGGGATAGCGGCGGTCGGACTGATGACTTTGCAGCAGGTAAAGCTCGAAGCATTCAAGCGTACGCCGGGCGAGGTCTCGATTGATAAAAAGCATTTGAGAAAGTCGCCCGACGAAGTCCTTCGCGAGCGAGCGCGCGACGACAGTCAAGGGTTGTTCAACGTCCTTCGCACGACGGACAAGCAGTGGACGGTCGTTTGGGACGAGAACCGCGACGAGCGGCGTTTCAAGGTCGTGAACATGCAGGAGGTCGCGTCGGGCGCGGCGAACGACAAGCGCCCGTGGCACGAGCTGGACTCGCGCTGCACCGTGGACGAAGGGCCGATACCCGTTCAGTGCCGCTCGGCTTCGTGCGGGACGTGCTGGGTCGGCGTGCTGGGCGGCGCGGAGAAGTTGACGGAAGTGGAATGGCGCGAGCGCAAGGTGATGCCGCTGTTCGGCTACATCGAAACGGATGAAGCGCGCCCGCTCATACGTCTTTCGTGTCAGGCGCGTGCGACAGGCGCGCTCTCCATCGTCATCCCGCCGTGGAACGGCTACTTCGGAAAGCGTCTGAAGCGGCAGCAGGGCGAAGAGACGCCGGAGTCGGCGGGCGAGGCCGTGGCGGGTTAAGCGATGTCGAGCGCAGAGACAAACAGAGCGGCGGGCGCTAATAGCTCGAACCAACCGCCCACGCTCACGCGCGACGCTGAGGGGCGCATCGAGCCTTCGTCGCTCGCAAGTCTCATAGAGTGGTTTCTCAACTACGACGAGCGCGTCGCGGTCGTGCGTTTCCCCGCGGTCGAGTCTCTGTTTCAGTGGAGGCAACAGGAGGACTTGCGGGAGCGGCCCGACGGCTTCGCCTTCGGTCGCGCGGAAGATAGGCTCGCCGTAGGCGTCATGCAGGCTTTAATCGAGAACGCGGACGAGCGCGCTCTGCACGGCTGGATAAAAGATTTGCTGGCCGCGCTCGACGACGCGTCGAAGACGAACGAGGCGATTGCCGAAGGCTACGGATTGAAGCCGTCCGAGAGTTCCTCGGTCGTCGAGGAGGCGGAGAAGATTCCCTCGCGGCGCGAGCGCGACATCTACCTCAACTGCTGCTGGCTTGAGACGCTCTGCACCGCCGAGGCGCGTGTGCTGGGCTGGGCGTATCAAGGGCTTTACGGCAGGGCGTTTCATCCCGAAAATTTTTAACAGACCGCTTTTTTTTACAGGCGCGGAGAGAGATAATTCAGTCATGTCAGAGAGACCAACCATTACGAACACCTCGCAGACGGTCGTCGTTGACGAGAATACTTTCGAGTTCGAGACGCTCGAAGAGGTGAACGGGCACGCGACGGTCGTGCGCTTTCACGTAGAGAACCCTGACGTGCGCCCCGGCGACGTTCTGCTCGTGCTTTCGGGCAGCGACATACACTTCCACGGCATGATCGGCATGATCGAAGACGACGGCTACGGCGTCGCCACAGACCGCCGCGGCTCGCTTCTGCCATCAACCGTTCAATAGTCTCGCGTGTGATTTCGCAGGAAGCTCACGTCCTCAGGAGTCGCGTGAACCCTTCCTGCTCGAAATGCCGGTCAGTCGTGAGTGCGTCGGAGATGCCGTACTGCCGCATCAGCAAAAAGCTCACGGCGTCGCACAGCGAGTAGGTCTTATCGAGTCGGTCTTGCAAGAGCGTAAGCGCGGCACGGTGCAAATCCTCCCCGACCCAAATACATTCAACGTGTGGATTGTTTAGTAAGTCAGATGCGAACTTGAGCGAGCCAGCCCGCGCCAGCCCGCGCGTCTGGCATAGCGGCACTAATTCTGACAGCACGTAGCTGTGAGTTAGCCGTTCATGTGCAGAATTAAAGTACATGGCGGCCTCATGATGACGACCGTCCATCACGTCGAAGTAGCAAAGCAGTCCTGAAGTATCCAGCAGCACTTAATCCTCCTCGTGCGAACTGCCATACTCTCTGCCAAGTCTTCGTCAATGCGGTCGTTATCAGCCGAATGCGGGTCGCCACTGTTCGCTGCCCCTGCGTGTCGAGCCAGACGCTCCCACGCTTCCTTTAACTCTTCGTCGCTAAGTTTCGGGCGCGGCTTATGCACGGTTCGCGCCAACCATTCGAGCGCGACTGATTCGGTCGTGCGCCCCTCGCGCTCGGCCCTCTGCTCGAAGACCTCGTAAAGCTCGTCCGGTATCTCGAAGGTCAGAGTCTTGCTCATCGGAAGTTCACCTCTCGCGCCAATCGTAACATGATGGAGTGAAAAAAAAGGCCTGCTTTTCGTCTAACACTCATTGCCCGCACCGTCATTTCTTCAACGCCGACTTCTTCCTCAGCACGAAGACGGTGCCGCCGCCTTCGCGCGGCTTCCACTCGACCTCGGCCTCGATGAGTCCGGCGCGCGCGCGTATGCCGGCGATGCCGCGACCGCCCGCGAGCGCTCTTTTGTTGCCCGCGTCGAAGCCGCGTCCGTCGTCTTCGAGCGTGAGCGTGAACTCCCCGGCGTCGTCCAGATGCGCGGCGAGCGAGACGCGCGTGGCGCGCGCGTGGCGGCAGACGTTGCTGACGGCCTCCTGCACGATGCGGTAGACCTGCATCTGCACGCCGGGCGCAAGGTGCAGGCGCTCTTCGAGTCCTTCGTCGCAAATAAACTCGTAAGCGAACTTTTGTTCGGTGGGCATGTGCGCGAGCGCGTTGGCTAAAGCGAATTCGAGCGCCGCCGCGAAGCCGACGTTCTCAAGCACCGAAGGGCTGAGGTCTTCGCAGATGCGCCGCACCTCCTGCGAGATGTCCTCGATCTCCGCGCGCAGTTGCGCGGGGTCAACGATGGTCGTCGTCGCAGTCGTCATCAGTCCGCTCGTCGTCGCGGCTACGCCGGGCTGCATCTCGTCCGTCAGAAGGAGCAGGCGGCGAAGGTCTGCGAGCGTCTGGTCGTGCAGGTCGCGCGCGATGCGCCGGCGCTCGGCCTCTGCCTCGCTCGCGAGCTGAAGGCGCGCGGCGGCGAGCTGGTGGTTCGCCTCGCGCACCTGCTCGCCGCTGCGGACGATCTTGCGGTGCTGCACGTAGGCCCAAAGCAGCGCGACGAGCGCGAGCGCGAGCAGGACTGAGAGCGCGACCGTCGTGCGCGGGAACGGCGAGCGCGCGACCTCGAACTCGAACATGAGCGGCTCGGACGGCGTGAGATCGAGCGTGAAGGCGCGCGCCGTTGCGACGTAGCGACCCGCGCGCAAGCCCTCCACCTGAAACTGCGAGTCGCGCGAGAGCTTCTGCTTGATGGTGCGGCCTTCCCCGTCGCGCAAGGTGAAGGCGTACTGGAACTGTTCGGGGAAGGTGCGGCTCGCGCCCGCGGCCACGTCGAGCGTGAGGCCGCTCTGCGGGTAGCCCAGCCGGAGCGTGCCGCCGCGCTGCAACTCCTCCGGCTCATACGTGCGCGAGGCCGTGACGCGCGCGAGTCGAAGCACGGGCGCGAGCGTGCCCGGCTCGTAACGCACAAGCCCTCGCGTCGTGCCGACGAGCAAAGACGACGCGCCGCCCGCGCCCTCTTCGCCCGAGGCGACGGGCAGCACGGCGAAGGCGTTCTCCGTAGGCAAGCCCTGCTCGGTGTTGAGCTGCGAGGCAATCGCGCCGAACTCGTCGTCGAGCGCGGCCTTGAGGACTCCCGCGCCCGCGGTCGCGCACCAAGCCTGCGGCGTGGAACGATTCGACGCGCCGCCCGCATCATTCGAGCGGACGGCGACAACGCCGCGCGCATCAACACCGCCCGCGACCTCCATGAGCGCGCGCCCCTCGCGGAAAGCGTAGAGTCCGCGCCCCGTCGCGAGCCAGAGCCACCCGTCTGCGGCGGACGCGCCCCAGACGGTGCTGCCGCGCAGAGAGTCGAGCGCGGCCTCCGATTTCACCGCGCCGCCATCGAAGTAGAAGACGCCCGCGTTCGCCGTCCCTATCCAGAGACGCCCACGCTGCTCGTCCGCGTAGAGACTCACGACCTCGCGCCCGCGCTCGTCCTCGCCCTGACGCGGCCACACGAGCGCGCGGCGACCGGGGCCGTCGAAGCGCTCAAGCCCGCGCCCGAACGTCGCAACGTAGACCGCGTCGCCGAATCGCGCGATGGCGCGCACGCTGCCGCTCAAAGCAGGCGCGGCGGCCTTCTTCACCGCGTCTGCCTCGGACGCCGACGCGTCTCCGGCAGCCGTCTTCTCACCATCCTTCGCGCCGCCCGTCGCAGCGCCCTTCTTCTCTTCGCCGGACGACGAAACTGCTGCGCCCGCTTCTTCATTCGTGTCGCCCGACGCGCCGACCGCCACGGCCTTCGCCGTGTCGCCCGCGCTCTTCGCTTCGGGTTTCTGCTCCGCGGCTTTCTCTTCCGGCGCGAGCCGCACGGCGCGTCGCGTCGCGCGCCCTTCCGTCTGAAGGCCTACGAAGAGTCCCGCGCCCGTGCCGACGAGTAGAAGCCCTCGACTGTCTTCGGCGAGCGCATAGACGGTCTTGCCCGCGACCTCTTCGACCTCGCGCCAAGCGCCGCCGCGCTCGCCCTGCGCGAACAGACCGCGGCTCGTGCCGACGAGCAGACGCCCGCGCGACGTTCGATAGAGCGCGCGCACGAAGTTGCTTTCGGTCTCGCTTGAGAGCTGCTCGACGCGCACGCCGCGCGGGTCGTAGCGGCAGACGCCGCGCGGCGTGCCGAACCATGCGACGCCTTCGCGGTCAACGAAGACCGCGTTCACGCGATCCGAGCGAAGGCCGCCCGCCGTGCCCGCGAACGTGAAATGCTCAAGCGGCTGCCCGTCGCTTCGATAGCGAAAGACGCCGCGCCCGTCCGTCGCCGCGTACAGATCGCCGCCCGGCGCGATGGCGAGCGCCGCCACAGTTCCAGTCGCGCCGCCCGAAACTTTTACAGGGCGAGCGAGCCTCCCGTCGTCAACGCGGAAGATGCCGCTGTCGCCGCCCGAAGTCTGCGCGCCGAGAAAGAGCGCGCCGTCCGCGCTCCGCTCAAGCGACTCGACGTAGAACGTGCGCGGCCTGCCAACGATCTCCTTCGTCTCGCCGCCCGGCTCAATCGTCATCAGTCCCCGCCCGCGCGTCCCGACGACGAGCGTCTCACCGAGCAGTGCGAGACTCGTCGGTTGGACGGGCTGCGACTTTCCGCTTGCGATTGTCAGAGGCTCGCCCAACTGCCGCACGGCGAGCGAGCCGTCGGCCTCAAGCCTGCACTCGAAGACCAGCCCGTCGGCGGTCGCAACGAGCGCACGCCCCGGCGCGGGCGCGACGACGGCTATCACGCTCTTGCCCTTCGTCTCGGCCACTTGCCTGAAGGTCTGCGAGCCTGCGGCGCGCACGTAAGCCCCGCCGTCGGCCCCGACCCAGAGAGCGCCGCCCGCGTCCACGCGCAGGGCGCGCACGCGCGGCCCCGACAGCCCTTCGCTCGTCACGGACTGAACGCGCCGCCCGTCGTAACGCGCGAGGCCCGCGTCCGTTCCGAACCACATCACGCCGTCCGCGTCCTGCGCCACCGCGCGCACCTGATCGCTCGGCAGCCCGTGGAACAGAGTCACCGCGCCCCAGCGGTGCAGAGCAGTCTCAGTCTCTGAACGAGACTGAAGGCAAAAGGCAAAAGGCAAAAGGCAAAGGGCAAAAGTGAAGACAGCCAAACGGATTGCCTTCCTTTTGATTTTTGCCTTTTGCCTTTTGCCTTTTGCCTTCAACAACTGCCTTTTGCCTTCACCATCTGCCTTCACTTGTGCGGCGGCTCGTCGAGAAAGCGCTTGTGGTCGCGCTCGATCCAGTGCTCAAGCTCGCCCGCGGCCTTCTCAAGCTCGTCCGAGTTGATGAGTCCGCGCCGCAGAGCCTCGAAGAAGGCGCGCGTCCGCATGTTGTATGCGAGCTTGTCGTAAGCCTCGTGCGACGTGCCTTCGGGGGTCGAGGTGAAGAGTTTTTCGTAGAGCGTCGCGAGGCGGCTCTCTACGCCGCGCAGAGAGAGGGCGCACTTGCGCGCAATCGCCCAGTTGGAGAGTCCGAGCGCGAGGTAGTAGAGCGCCTCGGCCTCGAACTCTGTGAGGAGCGGGCGCTTGAAAGAGTCTTTGAAGGCCGGGTCAATCATGTCCGCGCCGTCTTCGAGGACTGCCGCGACGAAGCGAAGGAAGCGCGACTCAGGGTTGTTCTTGTGTATGAAGCCGTAGGTCGGCGAAGGCTCGACCGAGCGGACGATCTTGCGAATCTCGTTGATGTAAATCTCGTCGGGGAACTGCGTCCAGAAGATGATGCGCGCCGAAGGGAACTCGCGCCAAATAGAGCGCGCCGCCTTCACGCCCGAAAGGCGCGGCATCTGTATGTCGAACACGCACAGCTCCGGCCTCTCCTTGAGCGCGAGCGCCAGAGCCTCCTCGCCGTCGGCGGCCTCAATCACGGGCGCGTGCGCCGCGAACTCGCGCTCCAACAATTCGCACAGGTAACGACGCTGCGCCACGTTGTCTTCGGCAATCAGGATTGACATAACAAACAGAGGGCGGAGGTCAGAGGCCAGAGGTCAGTGACCACGCTTTCGGATTTAAGATATGAAACACCGATTTTGAGATGCCCGCGCACGACAGATTCTACCAAAACTTCCGACCTCTGACCTCTAACCTCTGACCTCCGCTTTTACAATGTGGCTATCCACACACGCGCACGTTGGGAGAGACACGTGCGGGCGGGGCAGGCGACACGCAACGCCGCTGTTGTTGCCCGCGTCGCGCGTTTTCTCGTCTTGACGATAATCGCTGACGGACGGCGAGAGCGCGAGTTAGCAGTTCGGCGGTCTCGTCGTCGCTCGTGCCCACGGACGCGGGGCGTTGCACTGGGGAGGGCGCGCCCCGCGGTTAATCTAAGGCGATGCTCGGACTGTTTAGACGAAGACGCGCGGCGGGAAGGCTTCTGTTGGCGTCGGCGTGCCTGCTCGCGATTCCGCTCGCGACCGCCGCGTGGCGTTGGGCGCGCGCGCCGCGCGTGTGGAGGCCGGGCGAGGCGGCGGTGGCGTTCTGGACTTGGCGCGCTGAGACGCCTTCGCAAGAGGACTTGGAGAGCGCGATGCGCGAGACGGGCGCGCGCGTCTTGTTCGTGCGCGCGGGGCAGTTCGATTTCGCACGGGGGCGCGTTGCGCGCATCAGGGCCGCACAAGGAGAGATGCCGCGACGGATAGAGCTGCACCTTGTTTACAACGCGACGCCCGCGCTGCTCGCGGAGTTCGAGCGGGTTGATGAGAAGGTCTTGGCCGAAGTGATCGCAGAGACGTTCCGTGCGGACGCGGAGTCGGCAGAGCGCGAAGTTGCGGACGGAAGTGTCGGCGCTCAGGTCTCCGGCCTTCAGCTCGACTTGGACGTGCCGACGCGTCTGCTCGCGCGTTACGGACGCGTGCTGCGAGAGACGCGCGCGAGGTTGCCGCAAGGGATGCAACTGTCGGTGACGGGGCTTGAGACTTGGATGGGCGCGGAGGGTTTGCGCGCGGCTCTTGAGGCGGTGGACTTCTGGCTGCCGCAGTTCTACGGCGCGGAGATTCCGGCGACGGCGGACAAGCTCATCCCTATCTCTTCGGCGCGCTCGGTTGCGCGCGGAGTCGAGCGCGCGCGCGAGCTTGGAAAGCCTTTCTACGCGGGACTCGCGGCTTACGGCCACGCGCTGCTCTATTCGGAGAAGGGAAAGTTGATCGAGCTGCGCGGCGACGTTGACCCCGCGCGCGTGGCTTCGGACAGGAATTTTGAACTCGTCGAGCGGCGCGCGTTCGAGTCGCGTGTCTTGGCCGACGGCGCGACTCGCGCCGCGCCGCTCGCGAGCGAGTGGCGATATGTTTTCCGCGCGCGTGGCGATACGGTCTTGGGAGGGCTGGTCGTTCGCGCGGGCGAACAGATCGTCATTGACGTGCCGAGCAGCGAGTCTTTGCGCGCAAGCGTCCGGGGGGTACGCGAAGGCGCTGGCGAAAAGCTGCTCGGCATCTCTATTTTTAGATTGCCCACGCGCGGCGACGCTACGACGCTCTCACTCGCGCAGATAGCCGCCGCGCTCGCAGACCGCGACGCCGAAAGCTCGACGCGCATAACCGTAGAGACCGCGCGCGGCGACGGCGGCGAGAAGATTTCGGGGCAACTAATTCTAACGACTGAGAACGACGGCGAGGCGGGCGCGCTCTACGGCGACGACGCGCTCGCCGTAACGCTGCGCGTCCCGCGCGGAAGCGTGCGCGGCGTGACCCGGCTCGAAGGCTTCGACTCGTTCGAGACGCTCTGCGAGTCAGCCGCGAGCGCGGACGAGGCGCGCGCCTCGTCCGCGCAGACGACGCTCAGGCCATGCAGCGCGGCGCGCGCGGGCGTCGTTCGACTCAAAGCGCGCGGCTGGCCCGCGGGCGCGCGTGCGCGCGTGGGTCTGAGCTTCGACGGCGAGACGGCAGCACTTCTGTCGGCAACAATCGCCGTGCGGCGCGACGACGGGCGCGTGTGGGAGCATTCAGAGGGGTTGAGCTTGAGAGGGGTGGAGGGCGATGAGTGATTTAAGGGGAGGCGTCAATTTGTCTGGGCGCGGCGGCTTCTCACGCGCGCGTCTGCGTCTGCGGATCATAAGGCTTCGTATAGCGCTCCGTCGCGCGCGTCGCTCGCAACGCGTTACGCACTCGTCCGCGCTCGGCGGCGTCGCGCTCTTCGCGGCGTGCGCGGGTGTCGTTCTGGGGTGCGGCTGGGACGGCTACGAGCGCTCCGTGCGTTTCAACTTCTACGGCAGCGACCGCGAGCGCCAAAGACTTCCGCCGCTGCCCTTCAAGCTAAGCGGCGACACGGCGAGAGAGCCGAATGCCGACGACGACGTGAGCTACAGGGAGGCCGAGCGGAGGGAAGTCGAGGCGGATGCGCTCTGGGAGCAGGCGGCGAAAGCCGTCGAGCGCGGCCAACTTGAGAGGGCGCGTTCGCTTCTGCGCGAGTACATCGAGCGCGGCGACGACACGGAGCGTATGAACTCCGCCGCCGACCATCTCGACGCGCTCGCGTCGCTCGACCGAGGCTCGCCCGCCGCGCACGTGCGCGCGTACCTCGACGCGCGACGCGCCTACGACACTTGGCGAAACGAAACCGAGAAGGCCGCGCCACGCCCGTGGCCGATGCCCACGCAGGCGGAGATCGAACGCGACAAGGCGAAGCAAGAACGACGCGCGGCGGGGATGGAGAACTGGGCGGCGGATGTCGAGGCGCGGCTCGTCGTAATCGAGCGCGACCGAGAGCTTGCGGACAACGCCGCGTACCTGCGCGCCGTCGGCATCTATCGCGCGGGGCGCGAGGGCGACGCGTTGAAGGCGTTCGAGTCGGTCGCAGCAAAGTTCCCACGGAGCGAGAAGCGCGAGGCTGCGCTCTTCATGGCGGGCAAGGCGAGCATGGAGCGTAGCAGCGCTTACATCGCGGGCGCGACCGCCACGTCTGAAGGCGCATGCCCCGAATGCCGCGACGACGCATGGCGAGCGGCGCGCGAAAACTTCTCGCGTGTGGTCAATGATTACCCGAACGGTCGCCTCGCGGGCGACGCGCGTGGCTGGCTCGCGTACCTCGACTGGCGTGTGGGCGAACGCGCGGGCGCGCTCGTTTGGTACTACCGAATGCTGAGCGATGAGAAAGACGCTGAAGCGAACTCAGAGGCTCTGATGTCGCTACGCCTCACGCGCGACCTCGCGGATGCGATGGACATGGAGCGCGTCGAGGCCGCGCTCTCGTCCGAGCCGCGCGTCGCGCTCACATACGCATATCACGAAATCTACAACTACACGCAGAGTTACCATTTCAACAGGCCTGAAATAACCGCCGGGCCGGACTACCCCTGCGACAAATATCTTTCTGCGTGCGAAAGCTGGCGCGAAGAGCTGCGCGGTAGGATGGAGGCGCGCGCCGAGACCGAAGGGCTTGCGCGCGTCGCGCGGTTCGCCTCGCGGATGCTTGAGCGTTACCCCGGCGCGCAGGTCGGCGGCGCGTTCATGGTGCGCGTTGCGGAAGCCGACCTTGAGCTTGGCGACGACAGGGCCGCGCTCGCGCTCGCGCGGCGCGCGCTCGCCCGAGGCGTCGTGGGCGCGGAGCGCGCGGGCGCGCTTTGGGTCGAGGGCGTCGCGCAGTATCGCCTGCGCGATCTGGCCGCGTCGCGCCGCACTCTCGCGCAGCTCGTCAAAGAGTTTCCGAGCGGCGACGTGTCGGACGGCGCGCGACGACTGCTCGCGATGGCCTCGGAGGATGCGGGCGATCTGGACGCCGCGCTCGAACAGTATCTCGCGCTTCGATACTACGCGGACGTCACGTATTTCGTGGACGTGCTGCTGACGCCCGACCAGCTCGCCTCTTTCGTCGAGCGACACGCCGACGTGCGCGAGCGCGACGTGCTGCTCTACTCGCTCGGCGTTCGTTACCTGCGCGCGGGCCGCTACGCGGAGGCCCGCGCCGCGCTCGGTCGCGTGCACACGCTCGCGTCGGACTCATCGAACTATAGCGCGCGATATGGCGACAACGACGAATACGATTATTACGCGGGCTACTACACGAGAGAGAACCCGCCTCCGACACCGAAATATCATCTACGCTCGTCCTTCTGGGACATGTACGACCACACATACCGTGCCGATGGGAAGACGGACGACGGGCGAGCGACGGGAGTCTACGCGGACTGGATTCTGGCCGACCTGAAGACCGCCGACGATCTCGAACGGCTTGAGGGCGAGATAGGGCGCGCGAAGGGAGACGAGGCGAAGGCCGAGGCGACGTATCAACTCGCGAGCTATCTATACGAGGGCAGCAACCTTCTGTTCTACAACCCCGCGACGTGGGGAGGCGCGCGGGCCACGATGATCGAGTCTCTGAGCGAGAGCAGCTACCGCGCGCCTAACGAAGCGCAGGTGGTTTGGCGCTACGCGCAAGAGCATGAGGCGGTCGCGCGCGCGCTCGCCGTCTATCTCGACGTTGTGCGTCGCTACCCTCGGACGCGCGCCGCGCGCGACTCGCTCTACACGGCGATACTCTGCCATCAGGAGCTTGCGAGCTTCAACGCCTACTGGCGCGACGTATACGACAGGGGGCTGCACGCGGGCGAGCGACTCGTGACGCTCGGCGATCTGCGGCGCGAGTATCCGAACTATCGCCTGCCGCACGCGGGCGACTGGAAGCCTTCGACGCGCACAGTGGGCGGCGAGCCTGCGTGGCCCGCGCCGCCGAAGGCCAGAGAGTTGACGGGCGCGGAGCGCGTGCGCCTGAAGTTGAAGCGCGCGGAGCGTTGGGTGTCGCAGGGGTGGAGTCTGTTCGGCGAGGTCGGCGGCGGTCGCGTGCGTCGTTGGACGCTCAAGGCGTTACGCTGGCTCGTCGTCGCGCTAGTCGCGTCGTGCTTGCTGCTCGTCTTCCGCCTGACGCGGCGCACGCGGCGATTTCTCTACCAACAACTCGCGCGCAGGCGTGCGAGCGCACGAGCGGGCAAAACTTATGCGCCGAAGTCTTCTTACGCCGCGCACCTGCCCTACGCCTTCGGCGCGAGCGTTCGCGCAGCCTCCGGCGAGGTCGCGCAACGCCTATTCCAACTCGCAACGCACGAGCGCGGTCGCGCTGCGCTCGCACTCAACCTCTTCACACACGGACTGCTGAGCGTGCTTCTGTGGGCCGTGCTGTGGGCAATGAAATAAACGCAGAAGTCAGAACGCTGAACGCTGAACTGAAGGCAACCGTCTTTCAGTTCAGCGTTCAGCGTTCTGACTTCTGCGTTTCTTAGAGCATCCACGTCGCGCGGCTCGCGTAGTCCGTGAGGTGGCGGTCGGGGTTACGTGTGCGGAACTCTTTGTAGCGCGCGAGCAGGCGCTCGTAGCGTCGGTCGGACGAGTGAATGGCGCGGTGCGGAATCTCTTGCAGATGTCGCTCGACCTTCCAGACGTTGCGGGGTGAGAAACGCCAGTCGTAGTCGCCAAGCTCGTAGAGGCTCGTCAAGCCGTAGCCCGTGATGCGCCCCGTCGAGTCAACGTATGTGTCGAAGTAGCTCCAAACGAGCTGGCGCAGGGTCTTGAAGACTGGGCGGCGGCCATGAAGGCCGAGGTCGCGCGAGCGCGCGATTGATCCCCACAGCCCGTTCTTCTGAAAGACGAAGACGACGTGGTCGAGCTTGTCCTGCGATTCCAGACTCATCAGGAGCGGAGGATACCCGTGCTGCTCCAGAATCACCGCCGCCGCGAGCGCGGCTTCGAGGCAGTGCGCCTCGCCTCGCCGCACGACCTCCCGAAAACTCCGCAGCGTCGCGCCGCAGCGTTCCCAGTTGTAAGGCATCCGCGACAGAAACCTCTGCACGCGCGCGGGCGTCCGGTGCGCTTCGACCGTTTCCCACTCTCGCTTCGTGAAAGCCTCTCTCGATGGCCTGCCCCTCATCGCCTCAAGCAATAGCAGAAGCGGGACGCGAAAGGCAAAGAGAGAGGTTAGAGGTTGGAGGTTAGAGGTTAGTAGAGGAGTTCTCTTTACTAACCTCTAACCTCCAACCTCTAACCTCTGCCTTTCGCCTTCACTTGAAATGTGCCTGCCGTTTGATGTAAGACATAGCCCCGACGCGATCAATCTGTTATCTTTATCCGGCGCACAGGTGTTTGATGGAAACGACCGTGCGCGCAGAAATTTTCCGACGGACAAGCAGGGCAATTTTCGTGAGCACTAAAGGTTCAACTTCCCCCTCGAAACCGCTGACGCGCGCCGAGCAAGAGGCGCAGTCGGCAGCCGAGCGTTTGAATTCGCAGATTACAGACGCGCTCGCCGCGGTCGCGGGCCTTCAGTCGCCCGGCGGCGTTGACGAGCTTGAAGCCTGCGCCGACCGACTTGAGCGCGCCGCGCGCGACCTGTCGGTCGCACTACGCGAGCTGGCCGAGGAGCGCCAGAACAGGGACGAGTCGTAAGTTTCGAGGGGCGGGCAGTTTCATTCCAAACAAACGAGCAGGAGCGCATCCCGCGGGCTTTGATGTCCCGGAGCGCTCCTGTCGCGTATAGGCCCCGGATTTGTTCGGCAGGCAAACAAAGAGGTGAATGGTAAATCGTAAATGGTAAATAGTCGTTGAGCATTTCACGACTTAACCGTAGTCGTTCAACTTGAGCCGCGTTCAAACACCATTCACCATTTGCCATTCACTATTACGCAGGAGAATTTATGACCGCAATCAAACAGAGCGCCGCGGCGCGCGAGCACGGGCGCAAACGCTCGGACGTGGGACTCGACGCGGTCGGCATCAAAGCACCGGCCAACGTCTACTGGAATCTGACGACGCCGGAGCTTTACGAAGTGATAGCGCAGCGCGACGAGGGGCATCTGTCGGCGCACGGCGCGTTGATCGTTGACACGGGCGAGCACACGGGCCGCGCCGCCAAAGACAAGGCCATTGTTCGCGAGCCTTCGTCGGAAGATAAAGTTTTCTGGGGCGAGGTGAACAAGGAGTTCCCGCAAGATAAGTTCGACCGTCTGCGCGACCGCATGATGAAGCACCTCGACGGGCGCGACCTCTTCGTGCAGGACACGTACGCGGGCGCAGACCCGCACTATCGCCTGCCCGTCCGCATCATCACAGAGCTTGCGTGGCACTCGCTGTTTGCGCGCACGATGTTCATCAACGACGATGCAGGAGCAGGGGATCACACGCCCGAATTCACGATCATCAACATCCCAAGCTTCAAGGCCGACCCAGCAACGGACGGCACGCGCTCCGAGACTTTCATCCTCATGGATTTCAGTCAGCGCCTCGTCCTCATCGGCGGCACGAGTTACGCGGGCGAGACGAAAAAATCCGTCTTCACGATTCTCAACTACCTGCTCCCGCAGCGCGGTGTGATGTCAATGCACTGCTCGGCGAACGTAGGCGACGCAAGCGACGTGGCGATCTTTTTCGGGCTGTCGGGGACGGGCAAGACGACGCTCTCGGCAGACCCCGAACGTAGGCTCATAGGCGACGACGAGCACGGTTGGTCGGACGACGGCGTGTTCAACTTCGAGGGTGGCTGCTACGCCAAAGTCATCAAGCTCTCGGCGGAAGCTGAGCCTGACATCTACCGCACGACGCGCATGTTCGGCACGATCATGGAGAACGTCGTCACAGACCCTCTGACGCGCATCCCTGATCTTGACGATGCATCGAAGACCGAGAACACGCGCGCGGCTTATCCACTCACGAGCATTCCTAACATCGTGCCCGAAGGCTACGCCGGACACCCGCAGAACATCATCATGCTCACGGCGGACGCCTTCGGCGTGCTGCCGCCCGTCGCGCGTCTCACGCCTGAGCAGGCGATGTACCACTTCCTTTCCGGCTACACGGCGAAGGTCGCGGGCACGGAGCGCGGAATCAAAGAGCCGGAGGCGACCTTCTCGACGTGCTTCGGCGCGCCATTCATGGTCTTGCACCCCGGCGTTTACGCGGACCTGCTCGGCAAGAAGATTCAGGAGCACGGGGCCGACTGCTGGCTCGTCAACACGGGTTGGTCGGGCGGCCCCTACGGCGAGGGCCAGCGCATGTCCATCAAGCACACGCGCGCGATGATCCGCGCAATCCTGAACGGCTCGCTCTCAAAGGTCGAGACGCGGCCCGACCCGGTCTTCGGCGTCGGCGTGCCCCTGTCATGCCCCGACGTTCCGGCTGAAGTCCTCCAGCCGCGCGAGACTTGGAAGGACAAAGATGCATACGACACGAAGGCGCACGACCTCGCGCGCCGCTTCAACGACAATTTCAAGAAGTACGAGGCAGGCGTCTCCGAACAGGTGCGCGCCGCCGCGCCGAAGGCGGAGTAGCTTCGGGTCTGTATGTAAACTAGAAAAAGGGCAGCGCACGTAGCTGCCCTTTTCTCTTTAACACAATCAACAGCACAATCAACTTGCTGTTTCACTGGCAAACCAGTAAAACTGTGCGACAGAAAAGCGATGTCAACGGCAGCCGCAGTCAAACTTAGGTCTATCGATTGGGATTTCGCCAGCTCTACTACTCGAAATGGGCTGCAAACGATTCATCCGTACCCGGCAAAATTTATCCCACATATTCCCAGAGCTTTAATCAATCTGTTCCACCCCGGCGATAGCTCAAAGATTTTAGATCCATTCTGTGGTTCAGGGACTACATTGGTTGAAGCGATGAATTCAGGCGTCGAAGCTGTTGGTATCGATCTTAGCCCGCTGGCGACCCTCATTGCGAAAGTGAGAACTACGCCCCTAACTTTTGATCTGAGAAAGATAGGCCAAGATGTTTCTCATGTCGCACAAGAGAGAGTGGCAAATCGAGACGTTTCAATTCCTGTTATCCC
>DASQLL010000574.1:0-11470 GCA_035630035.1 Pyrinomonadaceae bacterium
TGTGCTCGACAAGAACTACGTGAAGAGTAGGGCGTGGAACCTCAATACCTTCTTCGAGGCACGCCTGACTTCCATCCCGGTCGCCGCCGCGCCGGCCCCTGATCCCGACGCGGAAGAGGGCGAAGAGCCAGACCAGTTCGACGCGTTCATAACCTCGAAGAAGGCCGGCTTCGTGCAGGTAGGCGTCTACGCCCCGATCAACGTCACCCCTTGGAGGAACCAGAGGGAACTCAATACGCTCTTCATCGCCCCGTTGGCTAAAGGCGGCGTCATGACCATCACGGGTGACCGCCAGACGGCGGAATCTGTGACCTTCGGCGACGACGACGTGTTCAACTTCTTCTCGCTCGGCGTCCGCCTAGGGCACTTCAGATACCCGAAACTGAGACACCCTTGCGCGACATTCGCCAATGACGACGACTGTGATACCGAGGCCGACTACGCGCCGGAGCTCGTAAGCTGGCTCGACATCACGACGGGACGTTGGGAGAACTTTGAGGTGACGATCCCGACGGGGCAACTTGATAACGCGGGGAATCCTATCAGCGTGCGGCAGCGCCGCTGGCGCTATCAGGCCGAAGGCCGCCTCAAAGTACCCGAAACGCCATTCCTCATCGGCTTCGACGGCAACTTCGGTCAAGGCCCTGACGACCTCAGGTTCGGCTTCGGCATGAGGTTCGATGTCGGAAAGCTTATCAACAGGCTGAAGATTCAATCGTTGCTCGAAGAACGGCAGCAGTAGCAGCCGGCGTCTAACGCCGACAACCACAGTCCGTAATGGCAAGACATGCCTAAGCACCGGGCAGCCGGTTTCGCGTGCAAGACGCGAAACCGGCTGCTTCAAATGTACGGCGTTCACACTTACTTTCCTCTGAGATGAACTAACCGCTCCTCTCAGCCCAGCATCCACGCCCGGCCCTGCTTCCGAGCAGAACCGTCCCACCATCAGGTGACTGCCATGCCTAAGAATCCCGAAATCCCGCTCCACCTTTATCAGGTTCTGGAGGAAGAGTTCATAAGCCTGCACGGGCCGATACCGGCGGACGAGATTTTGATAGTCGAGTTGCCGGGCGGCGAGGAGGGCGTCGGCGCGCGCCCCGTCGAGGCGGCGCGCGACTGGCTGTTCCGCGGCGGGCACGTCAAGGATGCGGTCGGCCTCGCCTCGGAAATCCTCCAGTTCTCCGACGGGGCCGAGTCGCGCCCCGCGGCGGCTGCCGACACGTTGGCGCAGGACGAGTGGGCGCGCAAGAACCTTTTGGAGTACCTGCGCGGCGAGATTGATCGCAAGATTCTCGTGCAACTCGTCGAAGGCGGCGCGCACGCGCATGATGCCTCGCAGGGGACTATCGAGGACGCGCTGAACCGGCTGCTCAAAGACCCCGATCTGTATGACGGCGACCGCTTCGCCGTCAACTGGCTGAGCGCGCCCACGCGCGGACTCGTCGAACAGCGCGACTACGCCGAGGGCTTCTACGGCGACGCGCTGGCCCACTTCAACCGGCTGCTGCTCGAAGACGCCTTCCCCGGGCACATCGAGCGCCTCAGCAACATCCGCATCGCGGCGATTTACAGACGCTTCCACGCCGTCGGGCGGAGCGCGCTCTGCCTGTCGGGGGGCGGCATCCGTTCGGGGACGTTCGCCCTCGGCCTGATGCAAGGCATGGCGCGGCGCAACCTGCTCGGCGAGTTCGACTACCTCTCGACCGTTTCCGGCGGCGGCTACATCGGCGGCTGGCTTACAGCGTGGCTGCACCGACATCCCGGCGGCCTCGAAGGCGTCACGCGCGACCTCAGTAACGAAGACCCCGTCTCGAAGATTGACCCCGACCCGAAGGCGCTCCAATACCTGCGCAGCTACAGCAACTTCCTCACGCCGAAGGCGGGGATGCTGACCGCCGACACTTGGGCCTTCATCGGCATCTACCTCAGAAACCTATCGCTCAACTGGCTCGTCTTCATCCCGCTGCTCATAGCCGTGCTGCTGATCCCGCGTCTCATAGTTACGCTGACGCTCTTGCAGCCGGTCGAGAACCCGAAGACTCTGGCCGCAACTCTCGCCATGTCGGACGACGAGTCGGAGCGGGCCGTCAAGGAGCTGAAGGAGATTCCCAAAGCGTCGCGCGTGGTGTATCCGCCCAAGACGCTCGTCGAAAACTTTTTCGGCGACGGCGACAAGCCCGAGGACAAGGACGATCCCGAAAACCATCTCTACTACAGACATCTGCTTCTGCTCTTAGGCTTCGCCTTCGGCGTCTGGGCGCTCGGCTACGTCGGGTTCAACCGCCCCGGCGTCCGCGAGATACTCAGGCAGCGCAGCCGCTTCTGGCGCACGCGCGCAGACCAGAGAGGCTTTCTGAAGTGGTGCCTGCTGCCGCTGATTGTGTCCGCCGTTCTGCTGACGACCTACTGGGCTTGGTCGCGCGAGGCGCAGACAGTTCCCAAGTCCGTCGTCCCCTTCTTGCTTTTCGGCGCAGCCTTCACACTGTTCGGCTGGCTCATCGCCTCGCTCGTTCTGCGCCGCCTCTTCAGCCGGGACGAGATAAGAAGAAACTGGCTTGAGCTGTTGGGGCTTATCTTCGCGGGACTAATCGGCGGCATGCTCTTCTGGGCCGTCTCGTTTCAGGAGATCAGCGACCCCGTCATCGGCTATGGGATTCTCGTCAGAGAGTATGTCGAAGAGTCTTTCAAGTGGAATGTCGTCCGCGCGCCGTTCCCGTGGACGGACGTGACGAGTTGGTCTTGGTGGTTTTGGACGACCGAGCTATACGTCTGCGTCGGCGTGCCCATCTTCCTCCTGATCTTCTGGGGCGCGACGACGGTCTTCATCGGCCTTTCGAGTTACAGTCGAAGGATTGATGACGAGGATCGCGAATGGTGGGCGCGGCTTGGCGCGTGGCTGCTGATAGCGTCGCTCGCGTGGGTCGTCTTCAACGCCATCGTCATCTTCGGCCCTCTGGCGTTGCTCGAATCGCCCAAGCTGATAGCGACGGTGGGCGGACTCTCCGGCCTCATCTCGATTCTCGTCGGGCGAAGCGCCCTGTCGTCAGCGAGCGAGAAGTCGGGGGGCGAGAAGGAGCAGACGAAGAGCAGCATCGCCCTCGGACTGCTCGGCGGCGCGCTGCCGGTGCTGGGGGCGATATTTCTCGCCGCGTTCCTCTCGCTGCTCTCGCTCGCTACGACCGGCATCACGCGCGGCGTCGCGATGCTGTCCGACGAGGCGAAGGGAGTGACCGTCGGCGGCAGAAAGCTGAACGTCGAGTTGCTCACGAACATCCCGGACGAGCCGTCCCCCATTCAGTCCGCCTCGCCGTCCCCTTCGCCCGCCCCCGGCTTCGGCGAGTACGTCGAGTACATCACGCCCGTCATCAAGCCCGCCCCGACGCCCGCGCCGCAGCCCACGACGACGCCCACGCCCTGCACGGCCATGTGCCCCAAGCCGTCCGAGTTGGCCGCCGCGCTAGAGGCCGAAGAGGAGAAGAAACCCGACTCCTTCGACGGCGCGAAGATCGTCCACATGAACGTTCTGCACCACACCTCGCTGTGGCTCACGCTCGCGCTCCTGCTCATCGCGCTCATCCTCGGCTTATTGCTGTCGAGGCTCATCAACCTCAACATCTTTTCGCTGCACGGCGGCTACCGCAACCGCATGATACGCGCCTTCCTCGGCGCGTCGCGCCCGCGCGGCGCGCGCCGCCCCAACCCCTTCACGGGCTTCGACCCTGCCGACAACATCTCGATGCACGAGCTTCGGCCCGCGCTCCTCGACGAGGGCGACCTACTCAAGCCGCGCAAGCTCGCCGAGGCGTTGCTCGACGAGAAAAACCCCCTTTCGCTATTCCTTCTTGAGGCCGGCAAACTCGAAAACGTTCGGGCCGAGGACAGCACGCTCGCCTCGGAAAGTCTGATAAACGCGCTCAGAACCGACCTGAACGCGATCCTCGTGGACGAAAGGCTCTACGCCCTTGCGAAAAAGGAGGGAGCGCAGGAGACGCCGGAGGCCGCGGGCAGGCGTGCCGCCGCGCTTAAATTCATAGAGGAGTCCGTACAGTCGAAACGCGCGAAGAGAATCTGGAGGACGATACTCGGCTCGCTCGGCATCAGCGCGCAGATCGAGTCCGGCGCGGCGTGGCTCGACGACGCGCTGGCGGCGAAGCTCTCGAAGACGCCCATACGCAGCGACTACCACATCCTCCTGAACCGGCTCGTTCTCGAGAGCGCGTACCCGCGCCTGCTCAAGTCCTGCTCGTTCCCGCCCCCGCCCTACAAACTGATGCACGTCGTCAACACGACCTTGAACCTCGTCGGCGGCGGCAACCTCGCGTGGCAGCAGCGCAAGGCCGAGCCGTTCAGCATCTCCCCGCTCCATTCGGGCTGCTTCCGGCTAGGGTATCGCAAGACGAGAGACTACGGCGGGCACGACACGGGCGGCGTCTCCGTGGGGACGGCGACGGCCATCTCCGGCGCGGCGGCCAGCTCCAACATGGGCTACTACACGACCTCGCCGGTCATCTCGCTCCTGCTCACGCTCTTCAACGTGCGCTTGGGGTGGTGGCTTGGCAACCCCGGCCCCGCGGGCAACGACACGTACAGGCTCGCCGCGCCCAAGCTCTCCGTCGCGCCCGTAATATCCGAGGCGTTCGGCCTCACGGACGACCGCAACAAGTACGTGTACCTGACCGACGGCGGGCACTTCGAGAACCTTGCGGTCTACGAGATGGTTCTGCGCCGCTGCCGCATCATCGTCGTCAGCGACGGCGGGGCCGACGCGGAGTACAACTTCACAGACCTCGGCAACGCCGTCCGCAAGATTCGCATAGACCTCGGCGTCCCCATTGACTTTCCCTGCGTAGAGATTTTCGACCCGGAGACGAAGGATAAAGCGGAGCGCGAACGCGGCATGTACTGGGCGCTCGGCAGGATTCGTTACTCGTGCGTGGACAGGGTGCGTCGGGGCGACGGCCCCGGCGGACTCGCGCCCGACGTGCTGACGGCCAACACGCCGCCCCCGCTCACGACGTTCGCGCCCGCGCAGGACGGAATCCTTCTCTACATCAAGCCCGCGATCTACGGCGACGAGCCTCGCGACGTGATCGAATACAAGAAGAGTTTCCCTGCCTTCCCGCACCAGTCCACCGGCGACCAGTTCTTCGACGAGCCGCAGTTCGAGAGCTACCGCGCGCTCGGCTCATTCATCATGGACAAGATTTTCTCCGAGAAGATGCAGCCCGCCCCCCCGCCGGAGGGCGGACGATTGCCGCCCCAGTGGATGCCAACGCACCAAAGCCGGGAGGACCTCCAAAGCCTGCTGAGAGAGGCCGCGAAACAGTGGAAGGAAATCTGCTCGAAGGAGATCGAGAAGGATGTGGGATTGATGGACTGGCTGGACGGCTGGCTAGAGCCTCAAACCGACGGTGAGTAAGTAACGGCACGCCGACGCGCACACGTACAAACGCGCACGCCGTCAGCCTCGCGCGCGCGGAGTTGATAACACGCGTCCCGCATGCGACGATGTCGGCAATCATGGCCGGGCAAACAGACGCGGGACAACTCGACCTTCTAATCATCGGCGCAGGCCCTGCCGGCCTTTCGGCTGCGGACGCGGCGGCGCGCGAGGGGCTTGAGTACCTCGTCGTCGAGAAGGGACTGATCGCAGACACCGTCTACCACTACCCCATCGGCCTTACGGTCTTCTCAACCGTCAACGAGCTTGAGCTGGGCGACGGAAACTTGCGCCCCTGCCGCGAGAAGCCTACGCGCGAAGAGCTTCTCTCCTACTACGTCCGATTCGCGCTCGAACATAATCTACGCATCAACACCGAGGAAGAAGTCACGCGCGTCGAGCCGCTCGGCGGGGAAGGCTTCCGCGTCCAAACGTCGCGCGGCGCGTACACGGCTTCGCGCCTTCTCGTCTGCACGGGCGCGATGGCGCGACCGCGCCGGCTCGGAGTCCCCGGCGAAGACCTCCCCAAAGTCCGGCACCTCTTCCGCGAGCCTTTCCCCTTCGTTCGCAAGGACGCGCTGGTCGTCGGCGGAGGGAACTCCGCCGCCGAAGCCGCGCTCTTTCTTTCCGAAGGCGGCGCGCGCACGACCTTCGCCATCTGGCCTTCGGACTGGGAGAACCGCGACCCGAAGAAGGGCTGCATCAAGCACTGGGTTCGCGGCCCGCTTGAGCGCGAGATTGAGGAGGGCCGCCTGCGTCTGTTCCTCCTCTCCGAGGTCGAAGAGATACTCGACGCGCAAGTCCGAATCAAAGACGCGCGCGGCACGTCGCACACACTCGCGAACGAAGCCGTCTTCATCCTCATCGGCAGCGACGCAGACTTGACGCTGCTGCGCGCAATAGGCGTCCGCACCGAGAAGTCCGGCTTCACGCAAGTCCCTACTTACGACCCCGAAACCTTCGAGACCAACGTCCCCGGCCTCTACGTCGCCGGCCACTTCACAAACTCGCGCCACATCAGAGAGGCCATCGCCGTCCCCCGCCGCATCGTGCCCCTAATCGCGCAATCACTGCGCGCCACTGTGTGAACTTTTCCTCTTCCGCTGTTTGCCGATTCGTCTTATCATTCGAGCATGAAGGTGCGGGAGGTCATCAGGCTGCTTGAAGCCGATGGATGGTATCTTGCAAGGACAAAGGGCAGTCACCGTCAGTACAAGCATCCGGCGAAGCCGGGCACTGTTACCGTCTCAGGCAATTCTGGCGTGGATGTGCCTCCGGGGACTCTGAACAGCATTTTGAAACAGGCTGGATTGAAATAGAAGAGAGGTAGAGAGATGCGTTACGCAGTTGTTATCGAAGAAGGCGCGAACAGTTTCGGTGCTTACGTTCCAGATTTGCCCGGCTGCGCCGCCGTTGCGGAAACTCGCGAGGAAGTTTTAAGCCTCATTCAGGAAGCGATTGATTTTCACCTCGAAGGATTACGGCAAGACGGTCAACACATCCCCGAACCCTCTTCAAGCGTCGAGTACGTTGAAATACAAGCCGCCTGATTCTCCTCTTCAGATGTCTTTCGCGCGCCGTTCTGTTTAGAGGCAGGTCAATTGTCGGGATTCTCAATGCGAAGGGTAGCCTTGTTGCTCTCCACGCCGCGCACGCTTACGCTCACGCTCACATCGCCCGCTTCGCTCAGCTCGTCGGGCAGACGCACCGTAACCTGCGCCATCCAGCTCAGGTTCTTCACGCGGCCCACGGCCTCGACGGGCAGATCGAAGAAGACGTGTTGCGAGTTCTCGGCACGCGCCGTCACGAGCTGCGCGTCCTGCGGGTCATCGAAGCGCACGCCGATTAGAAAGAGCGTGACGCGCGTGCGCCGGTCTGCGGCGATTAGGTTGCGCGCGGAGACGACGGGGAAAGGCTCGGCCATCGTCGTCACGGAGTCGAACGCTACGGCGCGTCCCGTGTCGTTTGTGACGAGTAGCTGCGGGACGGGCAGGCCGCCTTCCACGCGTCTCTGCCCGTAGGTGAAGTTGTCGAGAAGCACGTTGGGCGTCGGTTCGGGGAAGTCGAGCTTGATCGTCAGCGTCTCGATGGGCGTGTCGGAGACGAAACCGACGAAGTCAGAGCCGTCCGACTGCGTCATCGTCACGCTCTCGCCCGTCGAGGCGGTGACATCCATCGGGGTCGAGAACTGGTCGCAGCCGACGGCGGTCGTCCCCGGCGGGAGGAACACGGTCATCCACGTAATCTCGCCCACGGTTAGACCTTCAAGGACTTTGCCCGAAGGCGTCGAGACGATCACCGGCGGGCCTCCGATGTTCCGAAAGATGATGCCGTCAATCGTCGAGTCGCGCGAGAAGTTATGCGGCTCCGACTCGAAGTCAATGGTGTTCAGATTCTGCGAGGCGGCGTTGAAGGCCGCGCGGTCGCGGAAGACCGTAGCGCCCACGCGCGCCTGCGAGCCGAAGAGCAGACACAGGAATATCAGGGAGACCGTGGAGAAAATAAGCCTTGCGATTCGACGCATCTTTCACTTCCCTTCGAGGACTCAGAGTTTACGCCCGCCCTATTCCCGCGGCAAGCATTTTATCCCGATATGCTATCCAGTTCGTCGCGCAGACTTTGCGCGACGCCGTCTAGTCTGGCCCTCATAGGATTTACTCTTCGTACAAGACAAAATGCGGAAGGCTTCGCAGACCTACGTAATCGAACATTTTGTAATCCGCTCTAGGAGATTTGTTGAACTTGGCTACTCTAGGTCTGCTGTTAGCTTTAGGAATGAATGGAAAGAATAATATTTTTCTGCGTCTAGCTCCGCCCTCAAACCATATGTAGTTCACGATTAGAGAAGGAATCATGTACCCGGATTTCAAAACTTTGCTCATGATGTCCCATCCCGCCCCTCGAATGCTGTCTTGCTCCTTCGAGCTTATTGTCTTCACCTGCGCTCTAAACGAGCATCCAGTGCATTGTAAGTCGTATAAAGGATAATCTACAGGAAGTTGCATCAAAGGTTTTTTGCAGTTAGGACATGGCACAAGTCCTACTACGTCTAGCTCTCCCTGCAAGCCCGTTGATTTTCTTATACTCATAGTTACACCATCTCTATAGAGCGCATTATTTTGTCAACAAACACGCTCACGTCGGCGATGTCTGCTCGGTAAGCCGTCTAACGTTTCTTGCGACGAGATGCGAACTTGCGTTTGATTTCCTCATGATCAGTTAAGCCAGGTAAGGTTTCAGGCAGGGATAGCTCATCATCAATGAGCACTTCGGTTGGCACGCCTGCAACGCGGGCGTAGCGCAGGATAATCAGCAACGATGGCTCGCGCCGTCCTGTCTCAAATTCTGAAATTTGGCTGTAAGCGAGTAGGTCTTCGGCATCTAGCCGTCTGAGCAGTTCGGATTGAGAGAGTCCGAGAGTGTGTCGAACCTGTCTGAGTTTCTCGCCGAGGCGCTCCGGCTTTGGACGGACGTTGCCCATCAGGAGTTACCTCCTGATGAACTACTCCCGGCAAAAAAAAGCTTGCACTTGTTAGCAACTGCTAATAGAATGCGCTTGCGTAATTGTTTCGCCGTGAGTATGAACCTTTCATGCTCAACGGCGATGCTCATCACTCGTCAAGATTGGTGGGGGCTGAGCTACGCATTTTGCCGTTGCCGGATTTTCAAACGAGAGCGCGACCGCATCATAGCAAAACGCGCGTCTCTTCTTCATCTCACAGCCGCTCGCAGTTGTGAAAGACCGTCCGACACTGTCGCGGACGCGAGGATGAATTGCCCCCGCTCAGTCTCGTGCACGGCGGGCGGGGGAGCAGGGCGAGTGCGGGCTTCGCGCGCTTCGGGCGGGGGAGCGTGAAGCCCCGCCCTGCGTTTCCCGGCGTTGTCACGAGAGTTAAAAACATGCCTCACGCCACAATCCTCTACGCGGAAGACAACCGGGTTCTACGGCTGGCACTCAAAGACCTGTTCGCGCTTCAGGGATGGTGCGTCGAGCCGTGCGAGGATGGTCTCTCGGCTCTGCAAAAGATTGAGGGACGCGAGCATTACGCACTGCTCCTGTTCGACAATCAACTGCCGGGCGCAAACGGCCTTGAGCTTACGCATCGCGCACGCGCGCTCGCGCACCGCAGGGACACACCCATAGTCATTTTCTCGGCGAGCGAGATCGGGACAGAGGCGAGGCGTGCGGGCGCGGACGCTTTCCTCAAAAAGCCGGACGACCTCGGAAAAGTCGTCGAGACCATCACGCGCCTGCTCGCCAGAAATAAAGATGCTGAGTTCGGATGACGTGGGTGAGAGTGGCTATTCAACTTTGGCGTAGACATCTTTCAAGGCAAGCTCGCAGCCGATGACGTTAATCTTTACAACGTCTCCGGCGTCGTGGAATTCGGAATAACGCCACTCGCTTTTGCTCTGCCTTACGTACTGCTCGACGCGATGCGGCTCCTGTGCCACGAGTAGATAATCCGTGAGGGATTCGATTTGCTGGTACTGCTCGAATTTCTTGCCGCGGTCGTAGGCCTCCGTGGACTCTGAAAGGACTTCGATGACGACCACGGGGTTGAGCAGCGTGTCTTTCTCGGCGTCGTCGAACTTCTCTTCGTCGCAGGCGACCGACACGTCGGGGTATGTGTATTTCCCCGTCGCGCTCACCTTCACGCGCATGTCGCTGGGGTAAACGTTGCACGGACGGCTCAGCAACTGATTGCCGAGAACGCGAATGAGATTCGCGTTGATGAGGTTGTGCCTACGCCCCGCGCCCACCATCGCGAAAACTTCGCCGCCGAAATACTCGTGCTTTATCTCGGACTTTCGCTCGAAGGCGAGATATTCTTCCGGCGTCAGCAGAGTTTTTCTTTGGGAAGACATTTGACTTGATGCCTTATCCGAGGATTTCTTCCACACTGACTGTGAGGCCGGGGATTCCGCTTAAGGGTATGGAGTCGCCCCTCGTAAACTGTCTTCTATCCCTGTACGCGCCATTCTCAGGCTGCGTATAAACTTCCACTATGTCTGCGTGTAGATTGACCAGCCACATCTCGCCGACGCCCGCACGCGCGTAAAGGGGAGACTTCACCTGTCGGTCGTACTCGACGGAAGTGTCCGCGACTTCGACAATCAGCAAAACGTCGCGCGCGGAAGGATGCTCTTCCGAATAGAAGTCGGCGCGGGGCTTGAGCAAAGCAACGTCAGGCTCCGGCTGCGAGTATTCGTCAATCAGGACGGGATTCTGCGCGCTCACCTGCGCCGCGCCGCCAAGCCTCTGGTTAAAGAGCGCGTCGAGTCGCCGGACGCACGCCGCGTGACGGCTGCCAATCGGACTCATCTCGATTATCTCGCCTTCGATAAGCTCGACGCGGTCATCCTCGGAAAGAATGCCCGCGTCGGCCATCCGGTCGAATTCTATGACACTGAAATGTCGCCGCTCGACTTGAACCGACATGTGCCCTCACCCAATCGTCTTAACGCTCGTGATATTGCCGTTCAGGCGTTTGAATAATATCACAGCGAGCAAGGCGCAGCCGTCCGATGCCGGAATCGAGCCGCCGCCGTTCAATCACTCAACTCAGTTTGTCCTCAGCCCTTCCCTTCCTCTTCGCCTTCGTCCGGCTCGGTCGGGGTGTCGGGGGCGGGGCGGTCTTTGGAGGGCTGCTCGCGGCTCTTCTCGCGCGGTTTGACGGTCGAGCGTATGACGATGATCTTGTTCAGCAGGTCGAACCAGAAGGGCGCGCCCTGCGAGACCGCGAACGCTGTCAAAAGCCAGCCGACCACTTTCAGAAGCCACCCGCCGAAGCCCGAAGGCAGCCCGCGCGGGTCGTCCGTTATCGGCTGCCAAGACCAGCCGATGGGAATCCCAAGCTCGCTTATGGTCGACTGCATTTCGTTGATGCGATTGACCGCCGCTTTGAACTGCTGCCCGGCGTCCGCGTCCGAAGCGCCCGGTGTGGGCTGCGGGAGCGGCGTCTTCGCGTAGTTCTCGGCGGCGGCCAAGACCGTCGCCCGCAACTCCGCGTTGTGCGAGAGCGCGTT
>DASQLL010000575.1:0-8197 GCA_035630035.1 Pyrinomonadaceae bacterium
TTCTTCTTCATCCTCTTCCACCTGCTGAATTTTCGCTTCGGCCTCGTGCCCGGCCTGAACGAGATTTCGGTCGCGCACAGGCCCGACATGGCCTACCAGATCGTGTCGAGCGAGTTTCAGACGTGGTGGATAGTTCTAATCTATCTCGTCGGCATCACCTCCACCATCTGGCACTTCGCCAACGGCATCTGGCTGTTCGCCGTTGACTGGGGCATCGTCATAGGCGAGCGCGCGCAGCGTCTGACGGGCTACGCCTGCATCGCCTTCGGCGTGTTACTGCTCGGCCTCTGGATAAACGTCACGACTGCCTTCATGTGGAAGGGCGGGTTGCTGGGAGGGATACTTTACTGACATGGGTGAAGTTCGGACAAAAGCATTGTTGATTAACGCAAGTGACGAGGCGCTTGCACGCCGCGGTCAAATCACCTCTGACCAGATACGAAAGTACGAGGCGGACGCTCTGGTTGACACAGGCGCGGTGAGGACAGTGATGCCCGCTCACGTGGTTGAGCGACTGGGGCTTGAGATTCGGGGACAACGAGTGGCCGAGTACGCAGACGGGCGCAGAGAGGCTGTCGGTGTTACGGAAGCTGTGATCGTCGAACTGGATGGCCGCGACACGATGGAGGAAGCACTCGTTCTTGGCGATGAAGTTTTGATCGGTCAGACGGTGCTTGAAAAGCTAGACCTGATTGTGAACTGCTACGAGCAAAAGCTAATGCCGAACCCGGCGCACCCGGATCAGCCGGTCACGAAGGTAAAGTGAGGAGACGTTCCGTAGATGGCAACAAGTAATGGCATCAGGGTCGCGATTGTAGGCGGCGGGCTTGCGGGACTCGCGGCGGCGATGAGAATTGCCGAGGCCGGGCACTCGGTTGACCTCTTCTCGGTCGTGCCCGTCAAGCGCTCGCACTCGGTCTGCGCGCAGGGCGGCATCAACGGCGCGGTCAACACAAAAGGCGAGGGCGATTCGCCCTTCAAGCACTTCGACGACACAGTGTACGGCGGCGACTTCCTCGCCAACCAGCCGCCCGTCAAGGCGATGTGCGAGATGGCTCCCTCGATCATATACCTCTTCGACCGCATGGGCGTTCCCTTCTCGCGCACCGCCGAGGGCATGCTCGACTTCCGGCGCTTCGGCGGCACGCTACACCACCGCACTGCATTCGCCGGGGCTTCGACGGGGCAGCAACTTCTCTACGCACTCGACGAGCAGGTGCGACGCTATGAAGCGAACGACAAGGTCAACAAGTACGAGCATTGGGAGATGATGTCGCTCATACTCGACGGCCACGGCGTCTGTCGCGGACTCGTCGCGATGGAGCGCGCGACGCTTGAGTTGAAGGCATTCCCCGCCGACGCGGTAATCATCGCGACCGGCGGGCCGGGCCTTATCTTCGGCAAGTCAACCAACTCGATGGTATGCACAGGCTCCGCCGTCTCCGCCTGTTACCAACAGGGCGCGCGTTACGCCAACGGCGAGTTCATACAGGTTCACCCGACCTCGATACCGGGCGAAGACAAGCTGCGCCTGATGTCTGAGTCCGCGCGCGGCGAGGGCGGGCGCGTGTGGGTTCCGAAGGCGAAGGACGATAAGCGCGGGCCTTCGTCCATCCCTGAGAGTGAGCGCTGGTACTTCCTCGAAGAGAAATACCCCGCATACGGCAACCTCGTCCCGCGCGACATCGCGACGCGCGAAATCTTTCAGGTCTGTCTCGACGGCTACGGCGTCTACGGCGAGAATCAGGTCTATCTAGATTTGACGCACATCCCCGCCGACACGCTCGACCGCAAGCTCGGCGCGATACTCGAAATCTATGAGATGTTCGTCGGCGACGACCCGCGCCACGTGCCCATGCGAATCTTTCCGGGCGTTCATTACTCGATGGGCGGCCTCTGGGTTGACTACGACCAGCGTACAAACATTCCGGGCCTGCTCGCCGCGGGCGAGTGCGACTACTCGATTCACGGCGCGAACCGTCTGGGCGCGAACTCGCTCGTCAGTTGCGTCTACGGCGGCTTCATCGCCGCGCCCGCCGCAATCGAGTACGCGAAGAACTTGCAGCGCAACGGGGCGGACGGCTCGAAGATTTACGACGACGAGCTGAAGCGGCAGAGGGAGATTAACGAAAGGCTTTTAAGGCAGTCGGGCGCGGAGAATCAGTACGTCCTGCACGAAGAGATGGGCAAGTGGATGACGGACAACGTGACGGTCGTCCGCTACAACGACAAGCTGCGCGCGACGGACGAGAGGCTACAGGAGCTGATCGAGCGCTACCAGCACATCTCTCTGAACGACTCGAACATGTGGGCGACGCACGCGCTGCCGCACGCGCGCCAGCTACAGAACATGCTCCAGCTCGCTCGCGTCATCACGCTCGGCGCTCTCAATCGCGACGAGTCGCGCGGCGCGCACTACAAGCCCGACTTCCCGAACCGCGACGACGATAACTTTATGAAGACGACGATTGCGGAGTTCTCCGGCGAGGGGCCGGTCTTCTCCTGGGAGGCCGTGGATGTCGGACTCATCACGCCGCGCAAGCGCGACTACAGCAAAGGCAAAGAGAAGAAACAGGAGCAGCCCGAAGGCTCCGATCTAAAGCCCAAAGACTTGAGCGGCCCCGCCGTCTGGGGCCAGAATAAAGAGCAGGTAAGGGACGTGAACCACGGCGAGGCCGCAACACGCGAGGAGCAGGGCAAGCCCCTCGAAGACGCGGGCGGCAAGAACGATTAAGCACAGGCTTGAGAAAGAAGTACGGTCATGGCAACACAACTCAACACATTCGTGTCGCCGGAAGAGTATCTCGCCGCCGAGCGCGAGTCCGATACAAAGAGCGAGTACATGGACGGCGTCGTGTATGCGATGACCGGCGCGCGCATCAATCACGTCAGGATCGCTACGAACCTGACTGTTGAGCTTTTCACTCAGTTGCGTGGCCGCCGGTGTGACGTTCTGGCAAGCGAGATGAAGGTGCGGCTGCAAGACTCTCGGAAGTTCTTCTACCCTGACGTGACGGTGCTGTGCAGCGAGCCGCAGTTTCACGACGAGCGCAAGGATATTATTCTTAACCCGTTGCTCGTCATCGAAATTCTCTCGCCAAGCACCGAGGCTTTTGACCGCGGCGCGAAGTTTCAGGCCTACCAGACGCTCGACTCGTTAAAGGAGTATTTGTTGGTCGCGCAGGACAAACCCGTCGTCGAGCAGTTCGTCAGGCAGTCGGACGGGAAATGGACTTACACGGCTGTGATCGGTCTGGAAAGCTCGCTGCATTTGCCGTCGGTCGAATGCACTTTGAATCTGAGCGCCGTCTACGACAAGGTGGATTTTGATTCATGAGCGAACAAATGAGCGCACAACATCAAGGGACGAAAAACCCTCCGAAGGAAGTCGTCATACGCATACGCCGCCGCGACGGCAAGGACTCCGCCGCCTACTGGGAGGAGTTCGCGATTCCATACCGCGCGAACCTCAACATCATCTCGTGCCTGATGGAGATCAGGAAAAACCCCGTCACGCGCGACGGCAAACGCACGACGCCGCCCGTTTGGGAGATGAACTGTCTCGAACAGGTCTGCGGCATCTGCACGATGGTCATCAACGGGCGCGCGCGCCAGTCCTGCTCCGCGCTCGTTGACCAGTTGGAGCAGCCTATAACTTTAGAGCCGATGTCGAAATTCCCGAACGTGCGCGACCTCATCGTTGACCGTTCGGAGATGTTCAACCACCTCAAGCGCGTCAAGGCTTGGGTCGAGATTGACGGCTCATACGACCTCGGCGCGGGGCCGCGAATGTCGCAGGAGGACGTGTCGGAGCGCTACGCGTACTCGCGCTGCATGACGTGCGGGTGCTGCCTCGAAGCGTGCCCTCAGTACGGCGACGGCAACTACATCGGCCCGCAGGCCATCGCGCAGGTGCGTCTGATGAACATGCACCCGACGGGCAAGATGGATCGCGACGAGCGCCTGACGGCCATCATGGGCGAGGACGGGATAACCAACTGCGGCAACGCGCAGAACTGCGTCCGCGCCTGCCCGATGTCGCTCCCCCTTACGAAAGCCATCTACGAGGAGAACCGCGAGACGATTCTTTACGGTCTGTTCGGCTGGTTAAGAAAGTAACTCACGCAATCGGACTGATCGCGCGCACGGAATTGCTTCTCCGTGCGCGCTTTTTTGCCTCCCCGGCTCTTGAAAAAAACCGTTGTAAAAGTCCGGTGTAGGTCTATAATCGCCCCAACCTGCCCCCAACATTTTTTTGACCGAGCATTATCGCCGGGCCGCACTCTCACGATGGGCCGCTCGCGACTTCACGCACTCTATAACTTTCGAGCCATGGGTCGTCAGCCCACATTCCGCTTCGCAACAAAAGGAGGGATATGAACGCCAGCACACGTATAAAGCTTCTCTTATGCCTGATCTTCGCCTTGACCTTACTCGTGCAGCTCGCGAGCACGCCTAACACGGGGGCGCAAGACCGCACGAAGCCGCAAGCCGAACCGCCCTCTTCCTTCTCACCAGTCATCGAAGAACCCTTCGACGTGGTGTTGAAGCGTGACAAGGCCAACAGGCCGCGCGTCATGGCCGCCGCGCGTAGCCTTCTCGAAGACCGTTACGATCTTTCGCGCCGCGTTGACCCGAACGTGAAGATGACGCGGGGCAAGCCGATCCCCGTAGGCCCGACGGCGCGGCTCAAGCGCGGAGCCACTTGGGATCAGCTCGCGCAGATGTCGCCCGCGGAGATTCGCGAAAAGGACTTGTTCCCTTACCTGCCTCTGCCGCACGTCAACCACCCCGTCGGCGGGATGGTCTTCCCGCAGATACACGTCAAGGCGCAGCCGCGGCTTGAGCGCTTCGACATGGAGTTCGACATACCCGACCACTTCCTGCCGGAGTTCCCGCCCGCGATCTTCCTGATAACGCGCCCAGACCTCGGCGACGTGTCGAAGGGGCAGCTCGTCACCATCAACAACTTCTACGAGCTGTTCAACGGCATACTCAACCCGAAGCAGCTCGACGGCCTCCGCCTTCTCGTCACGCAGTTCCCGCAGCAGCAGTTCAACGCGACTGCCGACCGCAAGACCGAGCGCGCGGACGGTATGATGGGCGTCACCTGTTTTGATTGCCACGTCAACGGACACACGCTCGGCGCGGCGCACCTCGTCGGCGACATACGCCCGCAGGAGAACCGCCGCCGCATCGAGACGCCTTCCCTGCGCGGCGTCAACATCCAACGGCTCTTCGGCTCGCAACGCGCGCTCCGCACGGTCGAGGACTTCACGGAGTTCGAGCAGCGCGCCGCGTATTTCGACGGCGATCCCGTCACTGCTGCGAAGAAGGGCGTGAACACTCTCGACCGCGCCCTGCACGTGCACGCGATGGCCGAATTGCAGGAGCTTCTGGACTTCCCGCCTGCGCCGAAACTCAACGTCTTCGGTCGGCTCGACCGCTCGAAGGCCACGCCGGCGGAGGCGCGCGGCGAAGACATATTCTTCGGCAAGGGCAAGTGCGCCGAGTGCCACACGCCGCCGCACTACACGGACGGCACGATGCGCGACCTGATGGTCGAGCGTTTCTACAGGCCGCGCATGGAAGGCGGGATGATGATTACGAAGCAGGGGCCGATCAAGACGTTCCCGCTCCGAGGCATCAAAGAGTCGCCGCCCTACCTGCACGACGGTCGCCTGCTCACGCTTGAAGACACGGTCGAGTTCTTCAACCTCGTGCTTGAGACCAAGCTTTCAGCACAGGAGAAGTCAGACCTCGTGGCCTTCCTTCGCGCGCTATAAAAACAAGGATGAAGGCGGAAGGATGAAGGATGAATTAAAGGCACTGGGCCTCACTTTCATCCTTCATCCTTCCGCCTTCATCCTTACAACGGTCGCGCCCCAGCCTCCGGCCTCCGGCGGCGCGTCCGCGAAGCGCTCGACGAAGGGCGTGCGCGCGAGGACGCCGCGGACGATCTCGCGCTGAACGCCGACGCCCTTGCCGTGTATGATTCGCACCTGACGCAGGCCGAGCCGCCGCGCCTCGCTTAAATACTCTTCGACCACGGCGCGAACTTCGCGCGGAGGTATCGAGTGGAGGTCGAACACGTCCCCGATCTCAAGCCGCACGGGTTCGGGGAAAGGGTCGAAGGCGTCTACATCGTCCGCTTCTTCATCGCCGGGACGAGAGTCGGGCGCGCGTTTGTCGCGCCGTCCCGAAGCAAGCCATCTGCGAATAAGACCCGAAATTCTAAGAAGCGATTTCGACATACTCCCGCGCCCCGAAAGGTTTTCATTGACAAGCCGCGGGGTCGAGTATACATTCTGCGCGCCGTTTGAAAACTTCGATGTGGGTAGCCCACAACCTCTGAGTTTTTGCGGGCAGCCGGCCCGCGATTCTCAACGTCATCGAGACATCCAGCAAGACGTGTCAGTCTCACAGCCCTGCTCTATTCCACTGATTGGCTTTCAGCCCGGCTGGTCAACTACTGCGACTACTTCACGCGCGCGGCACTGAACGACGCGGCTCTTCTCTTCAGACGTCACGCTGCTTTAATTCACTCCTTCTTTTGAAATACGCGGAAAGTCTTCCGCGACCGTTTGACCGCAAGTTCCTCAACCGGCCCATCTCGGCCTACTGTCTGAGCCTCGCTCAAGGTTTCAAGCAGATGCTGTTCATTTCAACGGTAGATCACGCCGCGACAAGTTAACCGACCGCGCCCTTACTTAAGGAGTCAGACCATGAGAAAGGCCATAGCCCTCGCCGCATGCCTCGCGGTTCTAACCGCAGGTCTATTCACGCGCCCCACGCGCTCCGCCCCCCAGCGACCTCTACAGGACGAAATCGCAAGGCGTAAGGCCGCGGCGTCTGAGTCGAAACCTCGGAAGCAGCCTATGCCGGCATCCGTACAAGACTTCGGATCGCTGAAGGCCGCCGCACGCGCGCGGAAAACCGTCCAAGACGCGCGTGAAGCCGAGCCGCAGCCCGAACAGGTCGAGTCCGACATCCTCGCGCAATCCTCCAAGCTGAGCCGTCACAAGAACGTGCCGCAAGAAGACTTCGGGCGCAGCGCCGAGATGGTGCAGACGTTCGACTCTCTGCGCGAGAAGGCACAGGCCGCGGGCGCGGTGCGCGTCATCGTCGGACTGCGCTCCGGCTTCGAGCCGGAGGGAGAGCTGCCGACCTTCGCAGCCGTCCAAGCGCAGCGCCGTGGCATCTCCGACGCGCAGGATGAGCTGCTCGCACGCCTACCGGCGACCGGCAGAGGCTCGATCACACGCTTCGAGACCGTGCCGTACATCGCGCTCGAAGTGGACGCCGACGGCGTTCAGGCTCTCCGCGCCTCGCCCGTCGTGACGAGCATTGTAGAGGACGTTCACATCCCGCCCGCGCTCGCCGAGAGCGTTCCGCTCATCGGCGCTCCGACCGCTTGGGCCGCGGGTTTCTCCGGCGCGGGACAGACGGTCGCCGTCCTCGATACCGGCGTTGATAAGACACACTCTTTCCTCGCGGGCAAAGTCGTCTCAGAGGCTTGTTTCTCGACGACCGGCTCATCGCCCAACACCAGTTCGTTCTGCCCGGGCGGGGCGGCATCGTCAACAAGCTCAGGCTCAGGCGTCAACTGCTCGGTCTCGGTCGCGGGATGCGACCACGGCACACACGTCGCAGGCATCGCCGCGGGTAAAAGCGCCGGCTTCTCCGGCGTTGCGCGTGACGCCAACATCATAGCCATCCAAATCTTCTCGCGGTTCAATAACTCCAGCGACTGCGGCGGCGTGGCCCCTTGCGTTCGCACCTTCGGCTCCGATCAGATGAAGGGACTTGAGCGCGTCTTCGCGCTGCGCGGAAGCTTCAATATCGCCTCGGCTAACATGAGCATAGGTGGGGGACAGAACTCCTCAAACTGCGACACCAACCCGCTCAAGCCCATCATTGACAACCTGCGCTCGGTCGGCATTGCGACGGTCATCGCCTCCGGCAACGAAGGCTTCAAAGACTCGCTCTCTTCCCCCGCCTGCATTTCGTCTGCCATCAGCGTCGGCTCGACCAACGACGGCAGCGGATCGGGCACGACCGACACGGTTTCATCCTTCTCGAACAGCGCCAGCTTTCTGAGTCTGCTTGCGCCCGGAAGCCTTATACGCTCCTCGATTCCCGGCGGCAGTTTTTCTAATTTTCAAGGGACTTCGATGGCGACGCCGCACGTCGCGGG
>DASQLL010000576.1:0-4875 GCA_035630035.1 Pyrinomonadaceae bacterium
CGCCGAAGATCGACAGCGCGTGGGTCGCGAGCGCCCGTGCCGCGACGTGGATGACCGCCGGCGTCAGTTCGCCCGCGATCTTGAACATGTTCGGGATCATCAGGAGCAGGCCCTGACTCGCGGTGAACGTCGTCGTCAAAGAGCCGGTCTGGAGCGTGCCGTGGACGGCCCCAGCCGCGCCGCCTTCGGACTGCATCTCGCGCACCGACGGAGTTATGCCCCAGATGTTCTTGCGGCCTTCGGCGGCCCATGCGTCGGCGTTCTCGCCCATGTTCGACGAGGGCGTGATCGGATAGATGGCGATGACCTCGTTCGTCTTGTAAGCGACGTAGGAAGCGGCTTCGTTGCCATCCATCATTATCTGCTTGCGCTCTGTCATGTGTAATCTCACCCAGAGTCAGGTTGGCGTCTGTGAATTCTTCCCCATGCTCGCGTCATTAGCCTTGAAATACTGGCCTGAACGCCTGTACTGTGGTGTGAGTGCAAACGGCGGGCCGGTAAAGGCGGGATTGAAAAAGAATGAGGGCGGAGCGGTGAATAAGATTTTGTCTTAATTCATCGCCCCGCCCTCGTCTCTTTCAGTTGTCTGCGTGCTTCGGGAGTCTGGTCTCGTGCCCCGTTGTCTTCGCCTCCGGGTTGCGCGCCACATCCGCGCGATGCTCGCGCATCAGTCGGCGGATCGAGGACTCTTCGACACCCCACTGCGAGAGGATCGCGCGAACCTTCTCGCCATCGCCCGGCACGTCGCTGAAAAGAATCTCGCCGTGACTAAAGTCTCTTTCGGCCATGACAGTCTTCCCCTTTCGCCGCCGAGTAGCAGGCGCGCTCGCTCGGCGCTTAGTGTTGATGTCTCGTCGTCAAAAGCCCCGCGTGCGTCTACGGCGCGTCCCGCTTCATGGACACGGTGACAATCGGAATGTCGCCCGCCGTCCGGCTGTAGGAGACCCAGTAGCCCGCGCGCTCGTATTTCACAATCTTGTAGACCGAGCCGTCTTCGCGCGCCTGCACGTCGGTGCCGAGAATGCTCTTGGCGTTCGGCGTGCCCGCGCCGTCGCCCGCGTATTGGGCCGAGACGGCCAGAACCTTGCGCGAGGCGTCGTAGAAGATTTGCGCCGACTCCGTCTCCGAGAATATGTAGAAGTCCTGTTGGTCGCTCTTGTCAGCCGGTACGCCGAGCTTGATGCGCGCCTCCTCAATCGTCATGCCCAGACGGACGCCTCTGTATTCGCGCAGTAGCGGCTCATCCGTGACGGGGGCGCTGATGCCCACGTTTGGCGTCGCGTCAGGGCCGGTCTTAGCCGCGTTCTTCTGCGCGCGCACGAGAAGCGAGCCGAGTGCGAAGATTGCGAGGGCGAGCAAGACAAGCTCGGCAAGCATCCTGAGATAACTGCGCCCGTTTGTCATTATGAACATCGTCGTGTGCCTCCTTACGGGAGACGCACGCAGGGGCGTGCGCCCCGCTTAACTTACACGTGAATGTCGCAATAAATGTGCCGCCGCCGCTGTCGCGTGCGGACGCCGGATTTCCAAGCGATTTCGTTGCCGGAAGGGGTGAGACGCGCCGCTCAGCCCGCCGCGAGTTGGGGATTCTTGCGCCCGCCAATCGTAAATTTTTCTCAGCCGCGGCGTGCGCGAAGCAGCCGCGCTTTGCCCCATGCGCTCGCGAAAAAAGGAAGAGGCGGCGAACACGTGCCCGCCGCCTCTCGGTTCGTGCCGCCGGAGGGCGAGTTATCAATCCCCCGCGTGCGCGTGCGCCTCGCCGATGCCAAGCACCTCCGACTCGCCGGCCTCGACCGTCCCGCGCTTATCGTGCGAGTGGCCGGTGATGAGGCCGAGGACGAAGTAGCCGAGAACGAGCGCGCCAAGAGCGAAGATCGAGTCGCCAACGACGCGCATCCAACGTAGCTTGTCCATCATGCCCGTCTGTAAGAATTCCGCCGAGCGCGCGTACCACGTGCCCGTCTCGACCGCCGCCCACGTCTGCAAAAGCCCTATGGGCAGAAGGCTAAGCAAGACCATCAACGCAAGCCCGACGTTTATCGCCCAGAATGAGTATTTAAGCGGCCACTCCTTCCAAGCCTTGCCCGGTTGCAGCGCGCGCAGGCAGAAGAGCATCAGCCCTATGCCGAGCATGCCGTAGACGCCGAACAGCGCCGTGTGGCCGTGGACGGGCGTCGTGTTCAGGCCCTGCATGTAGTAGAGCGCAATCGGCGGGTTGATGAGGAAGCCGAACAGCCCCGCGCCGACGAAGTTCCAGAACGCGACGGCGACGAAGAAGTATATCGGCCACTTGTACGCCGTCAGCCACTGCTTGGCGCGAGAGAGACGTATGTTCTCCCACGCCTCGAAGCCGACTAAAACGAGCGGCACTACTTCCAGAGCGCTGAAGGTCGCGCCCAGAGCGAGCACGCTCGAAGGCATCCCCGTAAAATAGAGGTGGTGGAACGTGCCGACGATGCCGCCCGAAAGGAATATCACGGTCGAGAACAGCACGGCCTTCGTCGCCGTCTGCACCGAGAGCAGCTTGAGGCGCGTGAAGAGGAAGGCGATGACCACGGTGGCGAAGACCTCGAAGAAGCCCTCGACCCAGAGGTGAACGACCCACCAGCGCCAGTATTCGGCGGTGACGATGTGGCTCTTCTGCCCGTACATCAACCCGGCGGCGTAGAAGAGCGGGATGGCGATTGAGGCGATGAGAAAGAGCATCAGGAGCGAGCGACTCTGGCCGCGCGCCTTGAGCGCGGGTCTGAGAGCGCGCCACATAAGGAAGAGCCAGAACGTGAGTCCGCCGAAAAGAAGTATCTGCCAGAAGCGCCCCAAATCAACGTACTCGTAGCCCTGATGCCCGAACCAGAACCAATACTCGCCGAGGTACTGCTTGACGCCCAGCCACTCGCCCGAAAGCGAGCCGACGACGACCAGCAAGATCGCCACGAACAGCACGTTGACCAAAATCTTCTGCCCCTTCGGCTCGTAGCCGCTCACGGCGGGCGCGATGAAGAGGCCGGTCGCCAGCCAAGAGGTCGCGATCCAGAAGAGGCCGAGCTGCGTGTGCCACGTGCGCGCGACCGAGTAGGGCAGATACTGGTCGAGCGGGATGCCGTAGAAGCTTGAGCCTTCCACTCCGTAGTGCGCGGCGATTGCTCCCAAGCCTATCTGCACGACGATGAGCGCGGCGACGACGAAGAAGAACTTGAAGGTCGCGCGCTGTGAAGGCGTCGGCTTAAGGCCGAGCAGGGGGTCGCGCGACGGCAAGTCCTGATGCGAAGGCTCGCGCTCCTGCGAGGCGAAGTACCAGACCATGCCGCCGATGCCCGCGAGCAGGAGTATGAAACTGATAACGCTCCACACTACGGTGCCGCCCGTCGGCGCGTTCGCGACGAGCGGCTCGTGCGGCCAGTTCTGCGTGTAGGAAACGTTCGATCCGGGCCGGTTCGTCGAGGCGGCCCACGAAGTCCACCAGAAGAACGATGCCATCTGCCGTGCCTTCACAGTGTCCGTGAGCGCGCCGCGCGGGATGGCGTACTCGTCGCGCCCCGCCGCGAACACGTCCGCGTAGTGCGCGGCGACGGAATCAAACGCGGCAGCGCGCGCGGGGCTGATTGTCACGCGCCCCGTCGCAGGGTCGTAAGTGTTCTTACGCATCTCAAGCACGAGGCGCGATTTCAAAGACGCCTGCTGCTCCGGCGGAAGGGCCGCGAAATCCTTCGCGCCGGCGCCCTGCGCCCAACTGTCGAGGACGAACACGGCTTCGCGGTGCAGCCAGTCGGCAGTCCAGTCGGGCGCGACGTATGCGCCGTGGCCGAAGATCGAGCCGACCTCCTGCCCGCCGATTGACTGCCACACGCCCTGACCAGACTGAATCGTGTCGTGATCGAAGAGCGCGCGACCGTCGGTCGTCACCACCTCGCGCGGGATAGGCGGCGCATTCATAATCCCGCGATAGCCGAAGAAGCCCAAAACCGCGAACGACGCCGCGATGACTACGCCCAAAGCTATCCATAGACGTTTGTATTGACTCAACATTAATCATCCTCCAAGAGATGAAAAGAAATAACGGCGCATGCTCCATTGGCGCGCTTATCAACTGTCAGACATCATTGTGCGGCGGCCCGCCTACCGGATATGACTTAAGTCACACGCGCCCGGCGGTCGCTCAAGCTTGAAAACATCTGCCGCGCGGGTCGAAGATAGGCGCGATGCAAACGGACAAGATCGCGGCGCTCAAAAACACATCGCTCTTCGGCGAGTTGGACGAGAAGACTCTCGACGCACTGGCCGGTCGCGCCGTCGAGCGCCGCTACGCGCGCGACAAAATTCTCTTTCTTGCCGGCGAAGAGGCGCGCGGCCTCTACGTGATCGTGAGCGGCGCGGTGCGCGCCTTCCGCGAAAGCGTTGACGGGCGCGAGCAGGTCATACACGTCGAGCGCGCGGGCGCGACCGTGGCCGAGCTTCCAGTCTTTGACGACGGCCCGTACCCCTCGACCGTCGCCGCCGACGAGGAGACCGTCGTCCTCTTCATAGACAAGCGCGACGTGCGCCGCCTCTCGCTTGAGCACCCCGAAATCGCGCTGGCCGCGCTCAAGGTGCTTGCCGGCAGACTGCGCCGCTGCGCCGAACTGGTCGAGACTCTCAGCTTGCGCGAGGTCGGCCAACGTCTCGCGCGCTTCCTGCTCGCCGAAGTCCGCACGAAAGGCGCGCGAACGAACGCGGGCTTGCGGGTTGAGCTGACGCACACCAACCAGCAGATCGCCGCCCGCGTCGGCTCTGTCCGCGAGGTCGTCTCGCGCGCCCTCGCACGACTCCAGCATGACGGCCTCGTCATCCACGAAGGGCGCGACCTCACCATCCCCGACGAGAAGCAGCTGGCCGCAT
>DASQLL010000577.1:0-2324 GCA_035630035.1 Pyrinomonadaceae bacterium
CCGACGATGTAGCCGCGCGACGCGCCCATCGCTTTGAGTATCCCGATCTCGCGCGTCCGCTCCGTGATGGTCGTGTACATGGCGAGCATCACGACGAGCGCGCTCACGAACGCCGACAACACTACGAGCGTGCGCAGGAAGACGCCGAGGTACGGGATGCTCTTTTCAAGGTTCATCGGGATGTCGCGCGTGAGCTGTAGGCTGTTGCCCGGCAGCGCGTCCTTGATTCGCTGCGCCGTCTCGACCGCGGCCTCCGCGCTCTTCGTCCTGACGTAAATCCAAGTGCATTTGTCCGGCGCTTCGAGCGCGTCCTGCATCGCCGCCAGAGACATCTTCACGCGCGGCCCAGCCTCCGGCGTGTAGATGCCCGTCACCGTGTACGGCTGGTTGCCGAAGAGATTGTGCGTGCTTCCGACAGAGAGCTTGTTGTTCTTCGCCTTCGTCTCGTCAACGACGACCTCGTTGACGGCTTGCGGCGCGCGCCCCGCGACGAGCTGCATCTCGTTCATCTTCGCGAACTGCTCCCAGTCAACGCCCTCGACCTGCTCGAAGCCGAAGCCGCGCCCGCCCTGCGAGACGTAGCGTATGGAAGGCACGGCCATCGCGACGCCCTCGACCTTCAAAAGCTCATCCACGTACTTGACCGGCAGGTTGGCCGTCGTCCCCAACAACTGCGTCGAGCCTACGTCGCGCGTGAAGATGATCTCGGCCTTCAAGTTCGACGAGCGGCGCTGCAAGTCGTTCGACATGCCGCGCGCAAGTCCTGTGAACAGCATCACCAGACACACGCCCAGCGCCACGCCCGCCGCGCTCACGACGGCGCGCACCGGACGTTGGCGCACGTTTGCTGTGACAAGGCTATCCATGAGTTGGTGAATAGTGAATGGTAAATGGTGAATGGCGGTTGAGTGTCTTCAAGTTGAGCATCAATCGTCCGGCCCGGACATAGCTCAACGACTATTTACCATTTACCATTCGCCATTTACTTCTTCTTAGCGTCCAGATCAACCTCCGGCAGACCGGAAGCGTTCTTGAGGACGAAGGCGTCGTCGGGAAGCGGCTGGTCAACCTTGACCGAGCCGGGGTCTTGAAATGCGATGCGTATTGCGTAGTGATCCTGCGGGCGCGTCAGCTCGATCTGCGCGGGCAGGCGGTAGCTCCCATCTTCGCCGAAGCCCTGCTGATTGCTGTAAACCACGTCCGTCAACAACTGCCCCACCTCGCCGTAGGTCTGCACGCGCGCGAGGCGTAGCTGCCCCACACGGTCGAACCAGAAGCGGCGCGTGACGCGCGCACGGTTCTGCGTCAACAACTCCATCTCGCTCAGGATGTAGTAGCCGCGCACGACGCGCCCGCCCTTCTTCGCCGTGGGCCGCGTGTCCGCCTCTTCCTCGTAAGTCTCCGACTGTGCGTAGACGTGTTTCGTATCGTCGAACGAGACGGGCGGCATCAGCACGGCGTCGGTCAGGTGCTGCGGGCGTAGGCTTGAGAGCGCGCTCACGGTCGCACGCTGCATCGCCTGCTCGCGCCGCGCGCCGCCCGCGTTGCAGTCGGGCGAAGTGCCTTTGCCGTTTGCCCCAATCTTCTCGTAGAGCGCGTTGTTCAGCCCCGTCACGAAGCGCCGGTACTTCTCGTCGCCTTGATAGACCGCCGCCCAGAAGCGCTCGCCGGTCGAGCTCATCTCGGCGACCTTCGTGCCGATGACCGGCACCTGCACGATGAGGTAGACCCGACCGGGCCGCTGCACGACGAGCCGCCCGTCCGCCGTTTTGTACTTCTCGGCGATGCCGCACTCGGCGTAGCTGTTGTCGAGAAACTGTATGTCAACCTTGCCGTTCAAGGCGCGGACGACGGCCACGCGGTTGATCTCCTCGAACATCCGCGCCATGTCGGCCTCGACGAGCGGCGTCAGCGGCTGCGGCACTGTGATCTTTCTGCTCGGCTTGAACAGTCCGCACCCCGTCAACAGCATGGCCGCGGCCAACACCACGGCGAGGCGCAGAGGCGACACACTATTCGAGATTTTCGGCTTGACCATCTGAAACAGAAAGCGACCGCGCGGCTAACGTTCGACCAGCAAGTTTCTCTAAATCAATCAAGGGAAGCTAACAAACGCACTTCGGCCTTGTCAACGCGGGGAAGGTGCTGGGTGTTGGGTGTTAGGTCTTGGATAGCCTTTCTGTCTTAGAGCTGGTTGCAAAATTAACTTTTCAGATAGCGATGTGCGATGATGGCGCAAGCCAAAAGCATTAGAGCTTCATGCGTCGCGCCTGTGGTCTCCTCGCGCATCCGCAGCTTCCTGAACTGATGCAGCCATGAAAGGG
>DASQLL010000578.1:0-4175 GCA_035630035.1 Pyrinomonadaceae bacterium
GTCGTCGGAGCGAGCTCGGCCAGCGCGGCGACCGCCCCGCTGCGTCCGAAGCCTGCCATGTCGAGGCCCACGGCGATGAGGTCGAAGTCACCACGCGCGGCCGCGCGCAGCACGTCCATCGTGTGGCGACAGCTTTCGGCCTCGTGCCCCGCAGCACGCAGCGCCGCGACCAGCCCCTCAGCCGTCACGCGGTCGTCGTCGCAAATCATCACGCGCGCCATCCGTTCACTTCCTTTGTTCGCTTGAAACTGCCCCGGTGTGCGCCGGGCACACAGACTCCCGGCGCAAGCTCCCTTTACAAAGCCCGTTCCACACCTTTCGAGAATCCATTTATAGGGACTTAAATAGAGAAATGGCAGAACTTGTAAAGCAATCACACAACGCCGGACGCCTTCCGCGTCAGTAGGCGGCTGACACTGGCGGCTGACAAAATGTCCGGCCACTGACAAATCGTCATGCGCTCGCCGACACGCCAATGCGCCTAAACGTAAAGCGCGCGACGGTGATAGAATGTCGGCTCAGCTACTGAGAGCCTTCTTAAAGAGGTCACGCAATGCCTCCGGCGAAAACTCTGCGCGAAGCCTACAACGCCGCCAATCCGACCGAGCCGCTGTCGCCCGGCGACCCGCGCTATGTTAACTGCACGGACGTTCGCGGCGACGAAGACATGGTACGCAAGATGTTCAAAGTCATCTCGTACTCCGACAAGGCGACGCATCAACTCTTTACAGGGCATCGCGGTTGCGGCAAATCAACCGAGCTGCTTCGCTTGAAGAAGAAGTTGAAGGAAGACAAGTTCTACGTCGTCTACTTCGCGGCTGATGAAGACCTCGATGCAAACGACCTGACATACACCGACCTGCTGCTGTCAATCGCCCGCCGCGTCATCGCTCAGACGAGCGAGGACGAGATTAACCTCGGCGACGCGCTCAAGACTGTTGAGACGTGGTTCGCGGAGGTCGTGTATGAGAAGAGCGAGTGGAAGAAGGTCGAACATGAGTTGACCACTCAAGCGGAGATAGGCGTCTCTCTGCCGGCAGGCATCCCGCTCGTCGGGCGTTTGCTGTCGAGACTCACGGAGCAGATAAAGACGGGCGACGAGATTAAGAAGCAGATTCGTATAAGACTGGACAGCAAGATTCCGCAACTTATCGGCGGGCTTAACGACCTTCTCAATCGCGCCGACGTTGAAGTGCAGAGAAAAGGCATGAAAGGCGTGGCCGTAATCGTGGACAACCTCGACCGCGTCACGCGCAAAGACCTCGGCGACGGTCGCACTTCGCACGACGCGCTCTTCATCGAGCACGGCGACCAACTCTGCGCGCTCCGTTGCCACACGATTTACACCGTGCCTATCTCGATGATGTACGGGCTGAGCGCGCGCGACTTGGGCGGCATCTTCGACCGCGCGCACGTGTTGCCGATGATTAAGTCGCACGAGCCGCGCGCGGTGGGCGGCGGCCCTTCGCAAGCCGGTGTGCAAAAGCTGCGTGAGATCATTGGCCTACGCATGGACGTTGATGCGCTGTGTGAGCCGGAGGCGGTCGAGTATTTCTGTCAGGTGTGCGGCGGCCACCCGCGCGACCTGATGACGCTCGTGCGTAACAGCATCGAGTACGCCGACGACGACGCGAAGTCGCGGCCCATCACGCTCGCCGCTGCAAGACGCGCCGAAGGGCAACTCGTCTCCGCGTTCGCGCGCATGATACCGGAGGATTATTTTGAGAAGCTGGCCGCCGTCTACGAGACGAACAAGATCAAGAAGGACAACGACCATCAGAAGATGCTCTTCAGCCAGAGCGTGCTGGAGTACGCGGACGAGCCGGATGATGTCGAATCGGAGCCGGAGAAAGAGCCGTGGCACGACGTGCATCCGGCGGTGCAGAAACTCAAGAGCTTTCGAGAAGCGTTGAATGAGCGTTCAAGACCTGCCGACGAATCCTGAGACGAGCGCGGAGCCGGACGACGTAGTCATACGCCGCCTCGTGCGCGCGCTCGACTACGCCGAAGGCTTCTGGCTCGGCTTCGCCAAGAGCAACACCTACGCGCAGCGTCGCAGGGTCGTCGCGCTCTGCAAAGACCTACTCGAACCGCTCAAAATTCGCGTCGTTGAAATCGAACTGACCGAACCCGTCGCAGACCTCCTGCCCATCCTGCGCGAACGCCTCGCACAGGAGCGCGACACGCACGACGAGGGCACGCCGCCGGAAGAAGTGGACGCGACGGCGAGCCGGCCCAAATTCGTAATCTTCGTCTACGGCCTTGAGCATTCCATTCCATCGAAGGAGGCGCACCCGCCGCTTCTCTCATCGCTCAACCTCAACCGCGAGCTTTTCCAACGTCAAGCGCCGCACCCGCTCGTCCTGTGGATGCCCGACTACGCGCTGACCGCGCTCGCGCGCAAAGCCCCCGATTTCTGGGCTTGGCGCAGCGGCCTCTACGAGTTCACGCCAGAACGCGAGACGACCGAGCAAGCGTTAAAGGCCGCTCAGGGCGAAGCAATATACGTAACCGAAAGTCTTTCAGAGCAGGCCAAGCGCGAACGATTGGTCATGCTCAAAGGGCTGTTGGACGATTATCGTGAACTGGGCGATGGCTCGCGCGAGCAGGAAGCGCGGGCAAGCATCCTGAACGAAATAGGTTTGATGTATCAGACGCTTGGCAAATGGGCTGAAGCCGAGCAAGCACACCAAGAATCATTAACAATATTCCGCAATTTAAAAGACAGCATGAACGAAGCAGTGGCGCTGCACAATCTGGGTCGCATAGTGTACGACTCTGGAAAGATAGAAGAGGCGCGCCGTCTCTACGACGAGAGCCTTGAGATCAACAAGATGCTCGGCGACCAGAGCGGCGTCGCCAACACCCTGCACGAGTTGGGCAGGCTCGCACACACTGAAGGCGACCTAGACAAGGCGCGGCGGCTTTACGACCAGAGCCTTGAGATCAACAAGGGCCTTAGCAACCAAAGCGTCGTCGCCGTCACACTGTACGGGATAGGTATGCTCGCAGAGAACGAGGGCGATAAGGCGGAGGCGGCGCGGCTGTTTCGTGAGGCTCTGAGCATCTTTGAGCGACTTGGCTCGCCGAAGGCGGAGATTGCGCGGCGGAGTTTGGCGAGGGTGGAGGGCGGTGATGTTGTTTCTGATTAACTTTTCCTGCCACGTGATGCTGACTTGAGCATGATTCCCTACCTCTTCGTTGGGCCTGGCATTTCTTCCGGCAAGTCCGGTTCGTCGTCAATCAACGCGTCCAACTAACATCCACCTTCCACTCCAGTTCAAGAACGCTCGCCCGTTTCGTACTCGCGGAGCTTTCGGTAGAGCGTGCGCGCGGAGATGCCGAGGATGGCGGCGGCGCGCTCGCGGTTGCCGCCTGACTCTTCGAGGACGCGGAGGATGTGCTGGCGCTCGATCTCGTCGAGCGTGACGGTCGCGCCGTTCTGCGCCAGCGGCTTCCCTTCTCCCTGATGCTGCGCGGCGGCGGGGAGAACCTGTTCGGCCTCGATTGTGTCGGAGGTCGCGAGCGCGGCTGCACGCTCTATGGCGTTGCGAAGCTCGCGCACGTTGCCGGGCCAGTCGTAGTCGGCGAGACGCCGGCGCGCTTCGTCCGATAGATTCAATGCGGGGCGGTTGAAGCGTTCGCGGAACATCGAGACGAAATGCTCGACGAGCGCGGGGATGTCTTCGCGCCTTTGGCGAAGCGGCGGCACGTGGAGCGAGATGACGTTGAGGCGGTAGAAGAGGTCTGCGCGGAAGCGGCCCGTCGAGACCTCGTCGGCGAGGTTGCGGTTGGTGGCGGCGATGACGCGCACGTCCGCGTCGCGGTCGCGCGTCGCGCCGACGCGGCGGAAGCGCCCCTCTTCGAGAAACTGCAAAAGCTTCGCCTGCGTCTGCTGCGGCATCTCGCCGATCTCGTCGAGGAATAGAGTCGAGCCGTCTGCCGCCTCGATCAGTCCGCGCTTGGTCGCCGTCGCGCCCGTGAACGCGCCGCGCTCGTGGCCGAAGAACTCCGACTCGAAGAGCGACTCGGGCAGCGCGGCGCAGTTGACCGCCATCATCGGCGACTCGGCGCGTGCGCTCCGTGCGTGTATGAAGCGCGCGAGAACGTCCTTGCCCGTGCCCGACTCGCCCGTGATGATGACGGTCGAATCGGCGCGCGCCGCCGTCTCCGCC
>DASQLL010000579.1:0-3910 GCA_035630035.1 Pyrinomonadaceae bacterium
CTCCTATCGCGAGGCCGTGTTGCGCGCCTCGTTCTCGCGCGCCGACGAAGGCTTCCTTAATCCTTTCGGCGCGACCGTCACGCCCGGCTCGCAGCGCACCGACGCATCAATCGAGATGAAGGCCACAAAGTCCGCGCGCATGCGCTTCGCGTTCACGGACGAGCGCAACCGCACGGCGAACGTGGACAACAGCCGCGAGACTGCGTCGCTTCTGTGGTCGCAGAGCTTCGGCGACCGACTGCGCGCGACGTTCGGCTACGACTTCCGACGCTTCAAGGACGAGCTTTCGGGCCGTCAGACCGACTCGAACCTCGTGACAATCGGCGCGGAGTATCAGGCGACGGACAAGCTCGAACTCTCAGCCAAGCGCGAGCAGAATCTCGGCGAGGCCGACCCGACCTACCCGAACCAGACGACGCTCGCGGCGACGTATCGCTGGAACCAGTACACGAAAATCTTCTTCACGCAGCGGCTGGCGTCCGCGCCCATCGTGCCCATCAGCGACACGTCGGCGACGGGCTTCGCCTCGACCGGCGCGCGCAACGAGACGGCAATCGGCATCGAGACGAAACTCGGTCGCTACGCGAATCTCAACTCGCGCTACCAGCTTGAGAACGGAATCAACGGCACGGACAGCTTCGCCGTCATAGGGCTTGCGAATCGTCTCGCCGTCAACAAGAAGCTCTCGCTCGACCTCGGTTTCGAGCGCGGCTTCCACATCGCGGGCGCGGGCGAGAGCTTCAACGCCGCGCACCTCGGATTCTCTTGGCAGCCCATCGAGACTTTCCGCACGACGGGCCGCTACGAGATGCGCGACCGCGGCGGCGTGGGGTCAGTCTTCACGCTCGGAGCCGCCGGAAAGCTTTTCGACAACGTGACGAGCCTCGCGCGCTTCCAGCTCTCGCGCACGAACTTCGCGGGGCGCGAAAGCTCCGCGATGAGCGCGAGCGCCGCCGTCGCTTGGCGTCCGCTTGAGAGCGACGCAGCCGGTCTGCTCTTCATCTACACGCACCGCGACATCATGCAGGATGGCGCGGACGCCGGAGTGCAGACGCGCGACCGCTCCGACGTGCTTTCGTCCGACTGGTATTATCAGGCGACGAGAAACGTCGAGCTTTACGGTCGCTTCGCGCTGAAATTCGGCGACACCGAATCGGCGGGACTCGCGCGCGTCTCGACTTTGACCTACATGACGCAGGGGCGCGTGGTCTATCGCCTCGGCAAGTACATGGACGTTGCGGGCGAGGGCCGCTGGCTCGCGCAGCCTTCGAGCGCGACGGCGCGCGCATCGTTCGGCGCGGAGGCGGGCTTCTGGGTTCTTCCCGATCTGCGTCTCGGCGGCGGCTACAACTGGACGGGCGCGACCGAGCCGGGCGCTAATCCCCTCGTAGCGGCGCGTCGCGGCTTCTACTTCAGCATCTCTTCCAAACTCTCGAACCTCTTCGACCTCTTCGGCACTTCGCGCGAGGGCGCGCAGGCCGGGGGCGACGCGGCGCAGGACGGCGGCGCGAAGGCGGAGCGAAAGAAGGATGAGGAAGAAGACGAGGACGAGTAAACCTTGAGACGCGCTGCATACACAGCCCCAAGACCCGACGCCGCGCCCCTCCACGCGAGAGGCGCGAAGGGCCGCGGGCTGTCTCCCGCGTCGGCGCTTCGGCGCTGGTCGCGGCGGGCTGTGTGGGCGTTCGTCTTAACAGCCATGTTGCTCTCGCTCTCGCTGCCGTCGCTCCTGACCCCGCCCGTCGCGGCGCAGAACTCGGGCGGCGCGACCGTTGAGCTGATCCCCACAGGCTCGCTCATCATCCCGATGGACAACACGCTGCAAGCCATCGGCACACCCTTCAACCTCAGAGCCTACGGGATGGTCGAGCGGCTGCTCTGGGCGGGCATTCCCGTCAAGTGGATTATCGCGCCGGGCAAGGCGAAGGACGGCGTTGACTTCAACGCGACGGCTCAGCGCATCTCGCCGTCGGCGGCGGGCGCAGCCTCGCTCAACTTCAGCGGCGGCCCGTTCGTCGTCCATCGCGACTTCGCCGTTCCCGCTCTCACGGTGATTAACTCTTACGCGCCGGCCAACAACGTCGCCGTCTATCAGACCACGGCGGACGTGACGACGAGCGTGCGCCACACGCTCACGCACCGCCCGAAGATCGCGGTCTTCGACGACGGCGCGAGCGCCATCATCCACACAACTTATCTGGCCGCCGCCGGCTTCATCTCCGGGACGCACTACGAGGTGATACCCGCCGCGACCCTCGTGACCGTAAACGCGAACGCCTGCTACACCATCGGAACCGAGCCGCACTTCGGCGCATCCGCGCCCACGTCCGACCCGCAGGCCAACGCCGTCCGCCAGTTCGTACAGTCGGGCGGCAACTTCCTCGCCGAGTGCGAGGGCGTCACGACCTACGAGAACAACCCGACCTATGGGCGCTTTCAGACGACGACCGGTGTCGTTGACGGGAACGCGCGCACAGGCATCCAGTACCCCAGCCCCGACCTCCCCTACAGCCAGTTCATCGGCGCGATGGCCGACGTGGGCGGCTCGGTGCGCGACTTCCAGCCAATCTCCGGCGGCGCATACCTCGCCAGCGCGGAGATGCACGCGCAAAGCCCATCCGGCTCGATAAGCGGTGGGCAGGCGGGCATCCTGCCCGCGAAGGGCACGGTCTCGCGTCTCGCCGGCCCTGCGGTCGGCGGCTTCGTCTTCTACCTCGGCGGCCACGAATACTCGACCGGCGACCTCGGCAACATCAACGGCATACGCATGTACTTGAATGCCGTGATGACGCCTTCGGGCCGCCCCGGCAACTGCGGCCTGACGCTGACGCCGCGAACAATTTCGGGGACGGTTTACGAAGACGTGAACGGCGACAGCGTGCTTACGGACAGCGTCGCGCGCGCTGGCGTCTCGGCACGCCTCTATCAGGACGCGAACAACAACGGCGTGGTGGACACGGGCGACACCTTCCTCCTTGAGACGACGACGAGCGCGGCGGGCGCTTACAGCTTCAACGTCGCGCCGCAGGCGACGGGCAGCAACTACCTCGTCGCCGTTGACTCGAAGGACGTTGCGCCCTCGGCGGGACTCATCGCCGGTCGCGGCGACGCTTGGGCAGAGCAGACCTACGGCGACAACCCTGCGACCGCCGCGCTCGACGTAGGCTCACGCTTCGGCGGTCGCCAGTCGGCGGTCTCCGACAACTTCAGCAATGCGAGCACGACGCCCGCCAACAACACCTACGAGCATCTCGCGCGCGCTGACGTTTCGGCGGGAAACGTCTCGAACGCCGACTTCGGCTTCAGCTTCAACGTCGTCACGGGCACGCGCGGCGGCGACGCCTCGGACGACGACGCTTCGAGCGCGGGGCGCACCGTGCAGGGGTCTCTGCGGCAGTTCATACAGAACGCAAACGCCCTCAACGGCGCGAACTACATGCGCTTCGTTCCTGCGGTCGCGGCCAACGCCGGCGGCGCGACCTACTGGCAGGTCTCCGTGACGACGGCGCTCGCCGCGGTCATTGACGCCTCGACGACCTTTGACGGCACGGCCTACAACAACTCGAACGGAACTTCCTTGCTCGACACGAACGCAGGCTCGCTCGGCGCGGGCGGCACCGTCGGCGTTGGCGGCCTCACGCTCTCGCAGGTTCAGCGCCCCGAACTTGAGGTGCTGGGCGGCGGCGGAATCGCCGTCGGCCTCGACTTGCAGGCGAGCAACTCGACCGTGCGCCGCCTAGCATTGCGCGGCTTCGGCACGACGCCCAACAACGACAACAGCGCGAACGTGCGCGTAGGCAACGGCTTCACAGGAACGCTCGTCGAGCAGAACTTCCTCGGCGTCGTCGCGAACGCAGGGACGTTCACGACGAGCGCCGCAACCTCCACGGGCGACAACCTGCGCTCGACG
>DASQLL010000580.1:0-4891 GCA_035630035.1 Pyrinomonadaceae bacterium
AAGGTTCGCTCCGGCCACCTCCTGCTCGCGCTGCTCACGGACGAAGGCCTCGCAAGGCTCGCGCGCGAAGTCTCCGAGGAGTTCAACCTCGTCTCGGTCGAGACGCTTCGCAAGAAGCTGCCTGAGCTTGGCGCGGGTTCCGTCGAAGACAAGGACGGGGCGAGCGTCGCGCCGCCCGGCGACGCAGGCGGCGACGCGGACGCGCTCGCGCTCGGCTCGGACGACGAAGGCGCGTCCGCCGCGCTCGACCGCTTCACCGTTGACCTTACGGCGGCGGCGCGCGCTGGTCGCATAGACCCAGTGCTTGAGCGCGACGCGGAGATTCGACAGATCGTTGACGTGCTAACGCGCCGCAGGCAGAACAACCCGATACTGACGGGCGAGGCGGGCGTCGGAAAGACGGCGGTCGTCGAGGGCTTTGCGCTGCGCGTCGCGGCGGGCGACGTGCCCGATCCTCTGAAGCACGTCGCGGTGCGCGCGCTCGACCTCGGACTGCTTCAGGCAGGGGCGGGCGTCAAGGGTGAGTTCGAGAACCGTCTCAAATCGGTCATCGAAGAAGTGAAATCCTCGCCGCGCCCCGTCATCCTCTTCATTGACGAGGCGCACACGCTCATAGGCGCGGGCGGCGCGTCGGGGCAGAACGACGCCGCCAACCTTCTCAAGCCCGCGCTCGCGCGCGGCGAGCTGCGGACAATCGCGGCGACCACCTGGGCCGAGTACAAAAAATATTTCGAGAAGGACGCCGCGCTCGCTCGCCGCTTTCAGGTCGTCAAGGTCGAGGAGCCGACAGAGGATCAGTGCGTGCGAATGATGCGCGGCCTCATCCCCGTGCTGGAACAGCACCACGGCGTGCGCGTTCTCGAAGAGGCCGTCGCCGACGCGGTCAAGCTCTCTCACCGTTACATCGCAGGGCGGCAGCTCCCAGACAAGGCCATCAGCGTGCTCGACACGGCCTGCGCGCGCGTCGCCATCAGCCAGTCGGCCACGCCGCCCGCGGTCGAGGACGCGCGACGACGCATTGACCACCTCACCGCCGAAGCCGCCGCGCTTGAGCGCGAGACGGCGACGGGCACGGATCACAGCCGCCGCGCCGAAGAGCTAAGGTCGGAGCGCGAGACCGAGGAGGAGAAGTTCGCGCGCCTCAACGAACAGTGGGAGCGCGAGCGCGAGATCATCGGGCAGATTCGCGAGTTGCGCGCGCGGCTCGAAGGCAAAGCCGATGCGCCGGATGCCGAAGCATCGTCGGACTCTGATGCGACGACGGACTCTGACGCGGCGGCAGCGACGGGAGCGACGGCGGCCAAGTCCGCTCCGGCGATTGAGGCTTCGGGCGAAGCGCAAGCGGGCGCGGCGCGTGCGCGGAAGAAACCGCAGAAGGCGAAGCCCGTGGACTCGGACGAGCTTCGCGCACAGCTCGCGCGACTGAACACGAAGCTCCGAAAGGCTCAGGGCGACGTGCCGCTCGCGCAGGTCTGCGTTGACTCGCAGACAATCGCCGAGGTCATCTCCGGCTGGACGGGCATCCCCGTGGGCCGGATGCTCGCCGACGAGATCAATACTGTTCTAACTCTCAAAGAGCGTCTTGAGCAGCGCGTCGTCGGACAGTCGCACGCGCTCGAAGCAATCTCGCAACGCATCGCAACGGCACGCGCGAACCTCACAGACCCGCGACGCCCCGTCGGCGTCTTTCTACTCGTCGGCCCTTCCGGCGTCGGCAAGACCGAGACCGCGCTCGCGCTCGCCGAGACGCTCTACGGCGGCGAGCGCAACCTCGTACAGATAAACATGAGCGAGTATCAGGAGTCCTACACGATCTCTTCCTTGAAAGGCTCGCCGCCCGGCTACGTCGGCTACGGCGAGGGCGGCGTGCTGACCGAGGCCGTGCGGCGCAAGCCCTACTCGGTCGTGCTGCTCGACGAGATGGAGAAGGCGCACGCCGACGTGATGGAGCTTTTCTATCAGGTCTTCGACAAGGGCGTTCTGGAAGACAGCGAAGGGCGCGAGGTTGATTTCAAAAACACCGTCATCATACTCACGTCGAACGTCGGCTCGGACACGATCATCGAGCTTTGCTCCGAGCCGGACTCTTTGCCGGAGCCTGAAGTCATAAGCGAAGTCGTCCGCCCCGAACTGCTCAAGGTCTTCAAGCCCGCGCTCGTCGGGCGCATGGCCGTCGTCCCCTACTATCCAATCGGCGACGAGGTGATGCGCCGCATCATACGTCTGCAACTCGAACGCGTCGGTCGCCGCCTCTCACAGAATCACGGCGCGACGTTTAGCTACGACGAGGCGGTCGTCACGGAGATCGCGAACCGCTGCGAGGAGGTCGAATCGGGCGCGCGCAACATTGACCACATCCTCACGCGCACGCTGCTGCCCGAAATGTCGAACGAGTTTCTGGCCTGCATGGCGACGGAAAAAAGCGTCTCGCGCGTCCACGTCGGCGTCAACGGCGACGGCCAGTTCAGCTACGTCCTCCGTTTCCGCGACTAAATCAATTTTCGCTTGAGTGTAAGGCAAAAGGCAGTTCACCGCCGCAGGCGCAGAGGACGCAGAGTTCACGCAGAGAGTTGAATTCTCTCTGCGCCCCCTCCGCGTCCTCTGCGCCTCTGCGGTGAGTCCTACTCGCAGTAAACTAAAGAGACAGCGATATAGGTTTGCTGACGAGTGGCGTTCCGGTTTATCGTCTGTGCAAGAACCCATGCACAAGGAGAACTCGACCGTCCGAGGATGCGCCCCGCGAAAATTTTAAGTCTCGCGCTCGCCGCAGCCGCCTTCGTTCTTGCCTCAGCAGCGTGCGCGACGCGCGGCGACGCTCCCGTCGAGGACGCCGACACGACGCGCACACTCTTTCAACGCAACTGCGCCGTGTGCCACGGCAAGGAGGGCGAGGGGCAGCAGGTCGGCACGCTGCGCGTCCCCTCTTTGCGCGAAGGCCGCCCCCTGACCGATACGGACGAGCGCCTCTTCGCGCAGATAAGCGACGGCGGGAACGGCATGCCCCCTTTCAAGTTTTCACTGACCGACGAACAGATTCGCGACCTCGTGCTATTCGTGCGCGAGAACATGCAGAAGCGCACCGCCAAACAGTAAAACTTCCGTCTTCAAATCAGGAGAGCATTCAACGCGAGGCGGGCAGCGTCACCTCTATGAGCGGGGTCGGTAAGCCCTCGCTCGTGGCGAGGAGCGCCGCGCCGTCGGGCCTGTAACAGACGGCCTCGCCCTGCATGCGCGCGCCCAGAGAGACGACGAGCGGCGTCTGCTTCCAGATGTCGTCGAAGTTTTGCCCCGCGCCGTCGGGAAGTCGCAGCTCGTAGCCTGTGGCGTAGTCGCACAGAGCGATGCGCCGCCCGTCGGGCGAGATGTCGCCGCCGGTTATCAGCACGCCGAAGAAACCGGGGCCGCGGATAGTTGCGACGCGCGTGAGCGTGCCAACTTCTGCCGCGCTCGCGCTCATCTTGTAAACGCCCGCTTCACGCGCGCCTTTCGTGACGACGTAGATGTCTCCCGAAACGGGGTGAACCATCAAAGCCTCCGCGTTGTGCGACCCGTCGGGGTATTTGAGGTGAAGCGCCTCGGCGTTCACGGTCGCGAGCGGGGTTTTGCGTTTCGCGTCGTCCGCGACGGCTTCGATTGAAGGCTCCGCGAAGCGATAGACGACGATGCCTTCGCGCTTGCCGCCGTTGTCGCCGATGTCTCCGATGTAGATGTAAGAGACGCCGCGCACGGGGCCGGGGCCGCACGCGATGTCTTCCCAGTCGTGCGCGCGCGCGCCCTCGACTCGCCAGACGCCGCGCGAGCGACCCTCGCGGTCGAAGGCGTAAACGAATGACCCGTCGCCCGAATCGTTGTGCGTCCAGAAGACGCCGGGGCTTGTGCGCGAGGCCGCGATGCCGCTGCTCTCTTTGACGGCGCGCTCTTTCAACTCGGCGAGCAGGACGGGCGTGACCGCGGCGACGGGCGCGCCGCCCGTGTCGCTTGAAGCCGGATGACGCGCGGAGCGGTCGCGCCCCTTCTGCGCGCCCGGCGAAGAGTTGCACGCGGCGGCGGCGCACACGAGGATGAGCGCGGCTTTGTAAATGAGACCTTTGAACATAAGCATTGCACATTCTACCAGTACGGCTTGCGGTCGCTCTATCCGCCGCGAGTGAATGATCGTAGTCCGAAAGCGCGCGCCGCCGGATTGTTAAATTAAGTTCGCTTCGGTTAGGCTATGGGCGTTGGACGAAAGCCCCTACTTAAACAGCTCAGAACAAACTACGGGTCTCCGAAACGACGCGCGAGCGTGACGCGCCGCGGCGGCGTCCTGTCGGCACACAACACTTCATCGAGTAGAGAACTGATGCGACATAAACAAATCGGACTGCTCTTCTTAGCGATACTCGTCTGCTCGCACGCGGCGGCGCGCGCGCAAGAAAAACTTCTGACGATTGAAGACATCTTCGACCCAGACAAGAAAGTGGAGTTCAGCGGCACGACGCCCGCCTCGCTCGAATGGCTCAGGGACGGCGAGCATTACCTTCAACACAAAAAGGACGGCGACGTGACGCGCCTGTTGAAGGTCAACGCGCGCACGGGCGAGGCCGCTCCCTTCTTCGACGCGTCGAAGATGGAGGCGGCGCTCAGAAAGCTCCCCGCCATCGGCGCTGCGGACGCCAAGTCGCTCGCGCACGCCGACTCGTACAAGCTCAACCCGGCGCAGACGGCGGTGCTTATAAATTTCAACCTCGACCTCATCTACTACGAGCTTAACTCGGACACCGCCGTGCGCCTTACGACCGATCCTGCGGAGGAGTCGGAAGAGGACTTCAGCCCCGACGGTCGCACCATCAGCTTCGTGCGCGGGAACGATCTCTACACAATCGAGCTTGCGACGCGGCGCGAGCGTAGA
>DASQLL010000581.1:0-5493 GCA_035630035.1 Pyrinomonadaceae bacterium
ACGCGCGAAGACCTCCGGCGCGGGCGCGACCGCGCGTTAGAGCGCGCCGTCGAGATTCTGAAGGCGAAGGATAGGTAACGCATCGCACCTCAGCCGCCTGTCGGCGCTCGGTTGTGCGCCTCCCGTTCAGGAATCACTATCGGCGCTACTTCCGGTCTTTCAAACCCAGAAGCGATCTGAGCGCGCGCCTCATCGCGTCGTCGCTATCTCTCTCCAACGCTTCAATCTCTTCGTCGCTCGCATTCCCCGCGTTCACGTCGTTGATGCGCTGCCGGATGGCCTCGCGCGTCTTCACGAAATCTTCGGGCAGAGCGCGCCCGCAATAGTTGCACGCCGGACTCCCCAGCGCGAGCAGGCGACGCTTGCAGAACGGGCAGAACCTATAGTCGGTCGCCTCCCTCACGCCCTGCGACGCGCCGCAGCTCGCGCACTTCGTCGCGTCTTTCTCAAGAGCGCTATGACAGTAGTCACAAGTCGCGCGCATCTTTTCACGCCGCTGTGCCGCAGTTGCCGCAGAACTTCACGCCGGGGGGGACGGGCGTGTTGCAGTTCTTGCAAGCCTTCGGCTCAAGCGACTGGCCGCAGTTGTTGCAGAACTTCGAGCCGGCCTGCGCCTGCGCCTGACAGTTCGGGCAGGTGACGGTCGCGGCCTGCTGCACCTGCGTGTTCGCGCCGCAGTTGTTGCAGAACTTCGCGCCCGCGGTGTTCGGCGTTCCGCACTTCGGGCACGGGACGCCCTGTGCCGACGCGCCGCCGCCTTGCTGCCCCTGACCGCCCTGCTGGCCGCCGCCGCGTATGCCCTCGGCCATCACCTGACCGAAGCCGAAGCCCATGCCGAGGCCCATGCCCTGACCGGCTGCGCCGCCCGGCTGCTTCGCCGCGTCCTGCATAGACTCGGCGGCCTTGTAGCGCATGTACTTGTCCATGTCGCCAAGCGCGGACATCGAGGCGCGCTCGTCAATCTTTTTCTGCACCTCTTCGGGCGGCGTGATCGCGGAGATGAGCATGTCAACAAGCTCAAGCCCCTGCTTGCTGAAGTCCTCCGCGACGCGCGCCTTAACGCCCGCCGCCAATTCGTCGTAGTAGGCCGGAAGGTCGAAGACCGTCTTCAGGTTCTCGCCCAACAGATCGTTCAGGCGCGAGACGACGATGTCGCGCAGGTAGTCGCCCAAGGATTGTGTCGAGACGAGACCGCGCGTGCCGACGATTGAGTTGACGAAGAGCGCGGGGTCTGCGACGCGGAAAGAGTATTTGCCGAAGGCGCGAAGGCGCACCATGTAAAGCTCCGTGTCGCGGAAAGGTATCGGCTCTTTCGTGCCCCACTTCATGTCCTGAAAGGTGTGGCGCGCGACGAAGACGACAGCCGCCGTGAAGGGCGATTCGCCGCCGAACGGTATGGACAGCACGCGCGTCAGCAGCGGCACGTTCATCGTCGTGAGCGTGTGGCGACCGGGGCCGAACGTGTCGAGCGCCTTGCCGTCGCGGAAGAAGACCGCCGACTGGTTCTCCTGCACGATGAGCTGCGCGCCCATCTTGATGTCGGCAGAGCCTTGCGGGGGGACGCGCGCGACGATCTGCTGCCCCGTCTGGTCGAAAAACTGTATGACTTCGATTGCCATCTCGCTGCTTCTCCTTACTCAAAGGTTTTGGGTTTTGGGTTTCAGGGACTGGGATTGCCTTTTACCAACACCCAGAACCCAACACCCAAAACCTTTTAGCTAAACATCGGCTGCCCCTGCGTGTCGTCGGGGCGGAAGTTTTCGATGGCGCGGTAGCGCTCGTCGAAGGTTCGGTTCAAATCGTCCGCCGCGCGCTCAAGCTCCGAGGCCGCCGCTTTGAGTCCTTCGGCGGTCGCGCCCTTCTGGGCCAGCTCGCGCGCCTGCCGCTCAAGCGCATCTACCTTCTCGACGAGCGCGAGGTCGAAGCTGTATATCGCGTCGAGCTGCGCCTCCTGAATCTTCACCACGTCGAAGAAGCCCGAGTAGCCGTAAGAGGCGAAGCGCACGCGGTTCTCGATCTGGTCAATCTTCTTCGACACGCGGTCGAGCGGCCCTATCTCGAACAGGCGGCCCGTTGAAGAAAGATCGCGCATCATGTCGCTTAGCGGCTGCTTCGTCGCGCGCAGACGGTCTGCGAGATGCTCGCGGTGCATCTTGTCTATGTCGCGCCGGCGCTCCTTCGCGACGTACCCGCTGTAGCCCGGAATCTTGTCGCCAAGCCGCTCAAGCCAGTTTCGCTGATCGCTCATAAGAATCTCCAGAAAGGGGTGCTGGGTTTTAGGTTTTGGGTGCTGGACACATTCGCCTTTAGCTGACGTTGAATCCAACACCCAGAACCCAGCACCTAAAACCCATCCTTATTACGTACACAAGAACCGCGCGGTTCAATGGCTAGATTCTAACACCGAGGGCGCGCGTGTGTGGATAGTAGTTGCGCGGAATTCGCGCCGACGCTTATTATATTTTCGGTCACGTCCCCGAAACGACAAAAGCTAAACACAGCTTTCAATTCTTACGGGCCGCCCCAGAGTTAAAGGTTTTCGAGAAAACTTATGAGCGCCGACCTAGAGCAAACCACCGCCGCGCCCGCTTCGGAGGGCAAATACGTCTACTGCATCATCGAGACTTCGGACTCGCGCAGCTTCGGCCCCATCGGCATCGGGGGCCGCGGCGACGAGGTCTACACGGTGCATCACGACGGCCTCGCCGCCGTCGTCTCGAACACGCCCATACAGGTCTACGACCCGACGCGCGAGAACGTCTTCGCGCACGAGCAGGTCAACGAGACAGTGATGCGCGAGTTCACCGTCCTGCCGATGGCCTTCGGCGTGCTGTTCCGCACCGAGGACGACATCATGGAGCTGATGCGCGGCACGAACGACGCGCTCCGCGATGTTCTGGCGAAGATGGCGGGCAAGGTCGAGTTCGGACTCAAAGTGAACTGGGATCGCGAGCGCGTCATGGCGGAGCTTGAGGAGGAGAGCGAGGAGATACGCAACCTCAAAGAGCAGATCACCTCGCGCGGCGCAGGCTCGACCTATTTCGCGCGCATGCAATTGGGCCGCCTCATCGAGGCTGCTCTTTCGGAAAAATCCGACGCCTACGTGAGCGAAATCTACACGGGCCTGCGCGACACGTCCGTAGCCTCGCGCGCCAACAAGCCCATCGGCGACAAGATGATTATGAACGCGGCCTTCCTCATCGAGCGCGACCGCGAAGCCGAGTTCGACACGAAGGTCAAAGAGATCGCCGCCAAGTACGAGGGCAAGCTCTCCTTCAAGTACACAGGCCCGTGGCCGCCCTACAACTTCGTCCACATACGCCTCAAGCTCGAACGCGGCGAGGGCGCAGCTTAGGAATTTTAGATTGCGGATTGCGGATTGCGGATTGTAAAGCCGGCTGGCATCTTTAATCCGCAATCCGCAATCCGCAATCCGCAATCCGATATGTTCATACTCGACGACATCCTGCTCGCGCCCGTCAACGGCTTCAAGTTCATCATGCGGCAGATTCAGCAGCTCGCCGACAAGGAGCTGAACGACGAGTCGTTGATTAAGGAGCAACTGCTTGAGTTGCAGATGCGGCTTGAGCTTGAAGAGATTTCCGAAGAGGACTACGCAGAGGCCGAGCGCGAGTTGTTCGCGCGGCTGCGCGCGATAAAGGCGCGTCAGCTCGAAGCGCTGGGGCAGGTTCACACGGCTGACACCTCTTCGATGGTCGTCGAGGCGGGCGGCGACGAAGAGGGCGGCGACTTCTACGAGCCGGGCGGCGGGCGCTAGGGCGGCACGGCGCAAGCGGGAGGCAGGCGTTGGCGAAAAAAGGCAGCGCGAAGAAAGGCGTCTCCGCCCGCCGAAAGTCAGAGCCTGAGATTGAAGGCGCGAGCTATGAACGCCCCGCGCGAAAACCGCGAGCCTCACGCGAGCGCACTCCGGCGCAATCAGCAAGCCCCTCAAGCTCACGCGCTCAGGCGCGCACTACCCCGGCGAAACTTCCAGAAGACTTCCCCGCCGCGCGCTACATCTTCTTCGGCGGCAAGGGCGGCGTCGGCAAGACGACCGCGGCGGCGGCGACCGCGCTCGCGCTTCTCGACGCGGCGCGCGCCGGGGAAAACATACTTATCTTCTCCACAGACCCCGCGCACTCGCTCTCCGACAGCTTCGACACGCGGATAGGCGACCGCATAGCGGAAGTCGCGCGTCGTGGGCGCGGCGAGCGCGCCCCCCGACTCTACGCGCGCGAGATGGACGCCGCGCGCGCTCTCGAAGAGTTCAAACAGAAACACCGCGCCGTGCTGGCGGAGATAGCCGACCGCGGAACGATCCTCGACGAGACGGACATCAACGACCTGCTCGACCTATCTCTGCCCGGCATGGACGAGGTGATGGCGCTCTTCGAGCTGAGCGAGGTCGAGCGCGAGGGACGCTTCGCGCGCGTCGTGGTTGACACCGCGCCGTCGGGCCACACGTCGCGCATGCTCCGGCTGCCCGAAGTCTTCGCGCGTTGGGTCGGCGCGCTCGACGTGATGAGTGAGAAGCACCGCTACATGCTCGCGCACTTCGTACGCGGTCGCGCCGTGCGCGAGGACGAGGTCGAACGCTTCCTGCGTGACCTGACCGCGCGCGTCGAGGCCGTCCGGGCGATGCTCTTCGACGCAAGCCGCGCGAGCTTCGCGCTCGTCGCCATTCCCGAAGCGATGTCCGTCGAAGAGAGCGCGCGCTACTTCCGCTCGCTCCGCGCGGAGGGCGTCCCCGTCACAGACCTCATCATCAACCGCGTCGAGCATGAGCGCGGGCGTTGCCCTTTCTGCCGCGCGCGCGCGCGGATGCAGTCGCCGTGGCTCAAGGCTCTCGAACGTGACTTCAAAACTTTGCGAGTCCGGCGCGTCCCGCTTTTCCCCAAAGAGGTGCGCGGCGCGGACGCGCTCCGCGAGTTTGCGCGCGCCGTGTGGACGGATGAGGGGGGCGGGGAGACGGGGAGACAAGGAGACGGGGAGACAAGGAGACGGGGAGACGGGGAGGCCAAATCAAAAGTGGAGGCGAAGGGGCGCGGCAAAAATCATTCACCTCGTCATCAAATCTCCCCGTCTCCCCGTCCCCGCATCTCCCCGTCCCCGCATCTCCCCGTCTCCCCGTCCCCGCGTTTCCCGCTCGGAGCGAAGCGGCTGGTTATCTTCGGCGGCAAGGGCGGCGTGGGCAAGACGACCGCCGCCGCAGCGTTCGCGCTCGCGCTCGCCCGGCGCGAAGCCGGGGCGCGCGTGCTGGTCTTCTCGACCGACCCGGCGCACTCGCTCTCCGATAGCTTCGACGAACAGATCGGCGAGCTGCGTCGCGGCGTCGCGGGCGCGAAGAATCTCGACGCGAAGGAGATTGACCCCGCAGCGCGCTTCGAGGAGTTAAAGGAGCGTTACCGCAAGTGGACGGACGAGCTGTTCGAGTCTCTGACGGGCGGCTCGCGTTGGGAGGTGCAGTTCGACCGCGAGGCGATGCGCGAGCTT